>URWM01000064.1 GCA_900551655.1 uncultured Collinsella sp. | reverse complement strand
CCTTTAAGGAGACCGGTCGCCTGATGAACATCGTCAGCCGCGGCGGCTCGCTGCTGTTTGGCTGGATGGAGGTCACCGGCAACGAAAACCCCTTCTACGAGTACTTTGACGAGCTGCTCGAGATTTGCCACGAGTACGACGTGACGATTTCGCTCGGCGACTCCTGCCGCCCGGGCTGCCTCTACGACTCCAACGACGCCACCGAGACCGCCGAGATGATCGAACTGGGCAAGCTGTGCAAGCGCGCCTGGGCCGCCGGCGTCCAGGTCATGGTCGAGGGCCCGGGTCACATGGCGCTCGACGAAATCGCCGCCAACATGAAACTGCAGAAGCGCCTGTGCCACAACGCCCCGTTCTATGTGCTCGGGCCGCTGGTGACCGATATCGGCGTGGGTTACGACCACATCACCGCCGCCATCGGTGGCGCCATCTCCGCCAGTTCCGGCGCCGACTTCCTGTGCTACGTGACGCCGGCCGAGCACCTGTGCCTGCCCAACGCCCAGGACGTGCTCGATGGCCTCATGGCCACCAAGATTGCCGCACACGCCGCCGATATTGCCAAGAAGGTGCCACACGCCCGCGACATGGACGACAAGATGGGCCAGGCACGCCGCAAACTCGACTGGGACGCCATGTGGAAGTGCGCTCTCGACCCGGTCACCGGTAAGAAGCGCTACGAGGAATCCCCCGCCGCCACCGAGGGCACCTGCACCATGTGCGGCAAGATGTGCGCCGTCCGCACCGTCAACAAGGTGTTCGAGGGCACGACGATCGATCTCGGCATGGAGGATTAGCTTTTTTCGAGGTAATCGCCAGCAAGCCTGCTGCAACGCCCATCAATTGTTGACATGTGAACATTTTCTTACATTTGCGTAAAGATTACATCGCCCGCCCGGGTTCGGAATACAGCCGGCCCGGGCATCTTTATAATGCAGACTTAAAGACCCATTTGAATCCGACCGAACAAGGGAGCGAACATGGATCGCAGTAAGGTACCTGCCGTTCTATCCATCGCAGGATCCGATTCCAGCGGTGGCGCCGGCATTCAGGCCGACATCAAGACCATCACGGCGCACCGTCTGTATGCCGAGACGGCCATCACCGCCATCACAGCGCAAAACACCCTGGGCGTCACCGCTGTGCAGGATATCTCGCCAGATATCGTAGCCGCGCAAATTGACGCCGTCTTTGACGATATCCGCCCAAGCGCCGTCAAGATCGGCATGGTTTCTTCTGTCGAGATTATCGAGGTTATCGCCGACCGTTTGAGCGCCTGGAACGCAACGAACGTGGTCGTCGACCCCGTCATGGTCGCCACCGCGGGCGCGCGGCTGATTGCCGAAGATGCCGCCGAGGCGCTCACCCGCCGCCTGTTCCCGCTAGCGACGGTTATCACGCCCAATATTCCCGAGGCCATGGCCCTGCTCGACTACGAGGTTGACTCCGAGCGCACACAGCAAAATGCTGCCATGCTCCTCACCCGCCGCTTTGGCTGCACAGCCTTGGTTAAGGGCGGTCATTTTGTCAACGAGGCCAACGACGTACTGGCCGAGCCCGCGCCCCTCGATGACGAGGGCAACCATCTGGGCGATCCGCTCACTACGTGGTTTCGCCACAAGCGCATTGAGACGAGCAACACGCACGGCACCGGCTGTACGCTCTCATCCGCCATCGCCTGCGCGCTGGCCCAGGGCATGGATCTTGCCGACGCCGTCAACGCGGGCAAGGCATACCTGACAGGCGCTCTGGCCGCCGGCCTGAACATGGGCAAAGGTTCCGGCCCTGTCAACCACATGTGGCAATACTGAGACAGTTTGCCGCAGCTCGCTATTGATGCTGACCATCAGGCAAAACTCGCTGACGGCACCGCAACACGCTGACCGTACTTGGGGTTTTGCGCTCACTTGGGATATTCGAGGGATACGAGAAAGGGGCCGTGGCGACGAACCGCCACGGCCCCTTTTGCTGTTATCGCCCGCGGTCGCTCCCGCCCCAGATCAGGGCGAGCGCGACAACCGTGACGAAGCTGCCCAAAATCGCGCCGAGCGCCGCGCCCATGACGAAAGCCATTACCACGGCACCCCGTCGGTGACGCAGACCTGCAGACGGTCGAGCGGCTCGCCGTAGATACCGGCGTAGTCGTCGCCGCTATAGGTAGAGCCGTCGTCGCACACGGTGTTCAGCCATCCGGCGCGCGCAGCGGTCTGGGAGCGGTACCACACCTGCTTGTACTCCTCGCCGCTCGGCGTCACGTAGTACATGCGCACGCCGTCGATGGTATGACCGGCAATACCGGCGCAGCCGTTTACGGTGTCGTTGCGGTCGCCCTTGGCGACCCAGTCGAGCCAGCCGTCCTCGACGGTGTGGACCTGATACTTGAGCGTACCTCGATCAACTCGGGCGCAAAGGAGGTCATGCTGTCGGCACGGGTAGCCCGCGAAGCCGTCGTCGCCGGCACCGAAGTCAGTCACCTCGTCCAGCCAGCCGCCACCCTTGAGGTGCAGCGAGTAGTGTACGGGAACACGGGCGCCAGTGGAGCGAGGGAAACCGCCCGGCGCGCCCTGCGACGCCGAAGGCGCAGCGGGGGTCGCCGCGGGCTGCACAGTCGGCGCGGACGGCTGCGTGCCGCCGACCATCGCGTCGTACCACTCGACGGCGCGCTGCATGTAGTGGTCGCGCTGCGAGCCAGCCAGCTCGCCGGGGCAGGCCGTGGACGACCAGTGCTTGTGCGGGAACACGTTCACCATCCATGCCGGGCGGCCCAGCCCGTAGTACAGGCACAGCGCCGCCACGAGGTGCGCACCGCTCTCGATAGCGGCCTCGTGAACCGTCCACGGGCCGCGCGCGCTGTTGGCGTGTTCGATGCTGATGGTCGTGTCGTTGCCGCCGCCCGTGCCGATGCCGTCGCCGCAAGCGTAAGCGCGGTCGGTGTCGTTGACGTGCTGCACGATGTAGCCGTTGCGGTCGACCGAGTAGTGGGCAGAGCAGCCGTTGGCGGCCCAGATGCTGTTGCACTGGGCCGCATTGAGGTCACCCGCCATATGGTGGATCGTGACGCCCTTGATGCCGAAGGGTCGTCCCGCCGAGAAGTTGCAGCCGAGGAGCTTGTACTCGTCCGGTTGGACGTTCGCGAAATCTGCCATGTTAGTCCTCCTTAATGTCGCCGAGCGCGAGCAGCGCGTCGAGCCATTTGTCCGTGATGCCGACGGATTTGAAGGCCGCATATGCCACCTGCACGCCGCCTACCGCGGCGAAGATGGACGTAACCCATGCCGAGGGTTCGGTCGGGACGCCGCCAGACATGGCCGTGAGCGCGCCGCATCCCGCCGAGACGGCGATGGCCGTCCAGCGGGCGACGCTGCCCGTCATGGCCTTAGTCTTGATGGCCTGCACGATGTACGGAACCACGAGCACCGTGGCGACGGTGAGGCCGGCCTGAATCTCAGTCATTCGATTGCTCCTATCTGCTTGTCTCCTTGTTGTACATAAGGTCGACGCGGTCGTAGATGTGGTCGACCTTCTCGGCCATCCCCTGGCTACGCGCCTGGCTGTGGACCAGATCGGCGTGCAACACGTCATTTGACGCGACGACCGACTCCATGAGCGTCTTCATCCCCTCAATCAAGGTGTTGCTGCGCTCCATCTGCGCGGCAATGCGCCCCTCCATCTGCGATCGCTCACGGTCTCGCTGCGCGCGCTCGTCCACCTCGGCTTGCTTACGCTCCTCGCGCTTCAGGTCGATGTGTGCCTTGCGCTCGTTCTGGACCTTGTACTCGGCAAGAAATTGCTTCCCAAAATAGAAGGCGATCAGCGCCAGCAGCACGCCGCCGAGCCACCCCGGCCCGTACGGCGCAAAGAGCTTGAGTACCTCCATCCGGCCTCCCTTCCGTTCTGCAGTGTGGTGGGGCCCATTCCCCGCCACACTGCAGGTTCGGGCCTCCGTAACGCCGCCTACACCGCCGCCATCGTGCCGACGCACACGGCCAGCGGGCCCTGCGACAGGATCACGGCGCGGTCGGTGATGATGCACCCCGTGCAGGAGCGCACCATCGGGACCGTCACCACCGCGCCGTGCAGCATCACGTCGAGCGCCGTGTCGTGGACGCCCACGACCGTGCCGAACTCCATCGTCAGCCGCTTGCCGCCCGACGGCATCGCCGCCGCCAGCCGCGCCGCCGCGCCCTTGATCTCGGCCGTCGAATCGCTCATCGCTCGTACCTCCTCGCCGTGTGCTTTATGACGCAGCCGGCGTCAAGCTTCAGCGTCTGCTTCTGGATTGCCAGCTTGCCGACAACCCCGCCGGTCCTGTAGTTCATCGCCACCGCCATGCACGGCTCGACGGGCTTGTAGACGCTCCTGAACTCGTCCGTGCGCGTCACGGCGCGCTCGGTGGCGAGCAGCTCCGCCGCCTTGCGGTCCGCCGCCGCCTGCATGGCGTCCTGGGGCCAAGGCGTGGCGTTGCCTCCCTCCTCGACCTTGTCGGCGACGAAGATGGCCTCGCCGCCGTCGATGTAGCAGTAGCCCCAGCTGACCTTGCTGTGGTTCTCCGTGGCGTGGTAGGTGTAGCTGACCTTCTGCCACTCGCCAGTCATGGTGAACCCCTTGGTCACCGGGCCAAGCGCCCTCTCCTGATCCCAGAAAGACTGTATGATGCCCGTCGCGCCCTTAGTGCCCTTGACCCACACGCTCTGCGTGTAGTCCGTATCCTTCTTGACGCTCGGCCCCTCGTCCTGGCAGAAGCCGACGCGCCCGCCACTCGAGACGACCTTGATGCCGAAAAGCACGCCCACCTGCGGCGAGTCGGAGACGTAGACGGTCTGGATGCTGCCGTGCGAATCGCTTTGTCTGAAGCTCTTATCCGACTTCTTGCCGGTGCCGATGAGGGCGTTGGCGGCGCCCTCGACAAGGTTGGCGTCCTCGGTATCCACGCCCGGCAGGCTGTCGTAGCTGTAGCTCTTGACGATTCGACGACCGACCGAGACGGTCGAGAGGTCTGAATCGGGCGAGTCGTCCACCGCCGTGCCGCGCACCGATGCGTCCTGCGTGCTGAAGTCCACGTGCACGACGTTGCAGACCTCGGCGCGGTTAGTCGATTCGGTCATGTCCGACATGAAGCGCGCATCCCTGCCCTCGGTGAACTCCGCCGAGATGGGCATGTCGGCAGGCTCGACGTAGCGCCTGTAGATCACGTTGCCCATCCGGTCGGTCGTCGGCGAGCGGAACCCGGCCGCCTTGAGGAGCAGGTCCGCCGCGTCCAGCTTGTTCTTAGCGTCGTTGTCCCTGCCCACGCCGAAAACCAAGGTGCTGCCCAGAAGGAGGCTGCTGGGGTCGGCGTAGACGGTGAGGCCGACCGATTCGGCTATCTTGACGGCCTCATCAACCAGATTGCTGCCCGCAACGATCACGTACGGCCCGTCGAAGTCGTCGTCTTTGAGCCGCTTCAGGAGGCCGTAGGCGTTGATCTGGCCCTCGCGGTAGGCGCCGTCGATGTCCACCGAGTCCACCTGCGGCATGAATGTTCCGAGGCATTCGCGCCTCTTACTGCCGTCCGTGAAGGTGGCGTTGAGGTACACACGCAGAAAGTCGTTGCCAACGTCGAACTTGTCAGCGAAGTCTAGGGATGCAGTCTCGTAGAGCGCCGTGTTCGCATTGCGCTCGATGGAGCCGCCGTTCTCGATGTCGCGCACGAAGTCGAGCTCGAGCCCCGTCTCGCACGAGACGCGCACGAAGTCGTAGGAGGCGTCGAACGGCCTTATCCAGCTATCAGCCATTGGCGGGCTCCTCCCACGTCTCCCACGTCGGGTCGCACGAAGCCACCCACGCACCGTCGGAACGCTTCACGCTACAGCTGAGGCGGGCGCGGAATCGCTCGCCGTAGAGATCGCGCACCCAGAAGCGCCCCGCCATGTTCATGACCTCGAGGAATGACTTGTAGTCCTCCTCGTCGAGTAGCAGGAAGTCCATGCTGTCCTTGACGTCCCGTTCGTTGATGCCGTACGAGACGGGCAGCCCTTCCCCGCCGTCGGCGAAGTGCAGCATCTTGTATCCGTGCGTCACCTTACGGCTCGAGCCCTTCTTGAGATAGCGCCCGAGCCACGACCTCTCAGCGCCGGCTCCCCAGTTGAGAGCCACCTCGCGGCTCGCCACGGTCGTTTTGACCCTCGTCGCTGTGCTCACGCCCGTCGCGGCGTAGGCAACCGCGACGTACTCGAACTCGCTGTTGAGCGGAGGCAGCGGGTCGCTCGCGCCCTCGCCCGCCGCAAGGTGCGAGCCGAGCTGCAGGGTCGAGCCGTCGGGCAGGACGCGCGACACGGTGAAGTGGGACGTCTCGGGCGTGTCGTCACTGTCGGCCTTGCCTGGGAATACCGACAGCTGGCATCCCAACCTCTCGTCGACGAAGATGTTGAGCGACGGTTTGGCTGGCGGTGCCCAGTCGGTCCGGAAAGTTCTCGAGACGGTGACCGATAGCGACGATCCGGCCGTAACCGTGAGCATGACCCTGTACGGCGTGAAGTTGACAAAGGCGTGCTGCGCGTAGCCGAGGCCAAAGGAGCGCGCGTCCTTGTCCACAGTCCCGCTCCACAGGAGGTTGCCCCTGATGTCGCACAAAGACAGGTACTGTCGGCTGACGCCCGTCTCGTCGGCCACCTTCCACGTGAAGGTATGCGGCACCGCGCGCAGGGTCGCCCCGTCCGCAGCCGGATCGGTGAAGAATGCCTGGGGCGCGTCCGCCACGGTATATGCCGCCGCGCTCGACCATGCGCCCCAGTCCTCGTCGAGGCCCTTGGTGCGCACGCGCACGGAGTAGAGGCCCTTGGTGCCGGTCGGCAGCTTCAGGCTCGTACCCGGGCCATCGACCGTCGTGGTGGTGGGACCCGTCGGCGTCGTGACCTGCACCTCGGCTGAGGTCTGCGCCGAGCCGTCCGGATGGTTGGGCACCCATTCGAGCGTCGCAGTCGAACCTGTGGCGTAAGCCGCCCTGACGCCCCTGATGGACGGTGCGAGCGGCGGGCATATTGTCGTGACCTCGTTTGACTCCGTCCACGGACCTTTGAGGCCGCTCTTGACCGCGCGGGCACGGTAGCGCACCGTACCCGCCGGTGCCTCCTCGTCCTCCCAAGAGGCGTTTACGTCCGCATCGACCCACGTCTTTCCACCGTCGGTCGTGAGCTGGAACTCCCAACTGTCGACGAAGGCCGGTGCGTCGTGCCCCTTGAGCACGACCTTCGCCGCCTCCGCCTTGACGGCCTCGAGCATGCCGAGCGCCGTCGGCGTGGTGTAGATCGCCGGCGCGCTCACGCCGTAGTCCGACGTGCCGCCGGGGCCCGTCGCCTTGGCAGAGAAGATATACATGCAGCCCGGCTCGAGGCCGTTGTAGGTGTGGCTCGTGGTATCCCAACTGACGGTGCCGACGTCGGTGAACTTCCCCGGGCCGTTCTTCACCACGCCGACGGTCACGGTCGACCAGGGGTAGTCGCCGTTCATGCCCGTGTAGTCGACGTCCCAGCTGACCTTCGCGCTGGTGTCGCTCAGGCGCTCCGCCCTGATGTTCTTCGGCGTGTGCGGCGTGTGGTAGGCACGGCACGGGACCGTGACGGTGTTGGAGGCGTTCGACGTTCCGTTGCCGAAGCCGCCCGTGACGTTAATCTGGCCCGTGAAGGTGTGGTTGTAGGCGTCGCCGTTGCCGCGCGCGAGCTCGACGTCGCGCGACGTGCACTGCACCCATACCCAGCCGGAGTTGTTCGTCGAGTAGACCGAGCCGTTCCACGAGCCGCCCGCCGACGAGCTGCCGTTTGCGTAGCAGTCGATGGCGTAGCGCGTGCCGTAGCCGTGCGTGACGCGGTAGGTCACGGTGGTGTCCGTGCTGTCTCTTATACACATCTGACGCTGCCGACGAAGG
>URWM01000063.1 GCA_900551655.1 uncultured Collinsella sp. | reverse complement strand
AAGCCTTCGTCGGCAGCGTCAGATGTGTATAAGAGACAGAGCTGGGCATGACGTTTGACGTAGCGGCGCCGGTGTTCTGCGCGAATCGGGTCACGCTTACCTGGCTGCGCGGACTCGGGGCGGGGCGGGTGTACTTGTCGGCCGAGTTGCTCGGCAATGATGCGGAGCGTGTTGCCGAGCTTGCCGCTTGTCCCGGTGTCTTGGGGCCTGTCGATGCCGACCGTCCCGAGCTCATGGTGTGCGAGCACTGCTTGCTGACTGCCGAGGGCGCCTGCGCCACGGATACAACGGGGCAGGTTCGTTGCCGTGACTGCTCGCGCCGTCAGCAGGCGCGCTTTTTGGTCGAACGTGACGGCACGCGTTTGCCGGTCGTTATCGACGCGTGCGGCAGGACGAGGATTTTCCTGTCGTAGGTGCCGCGTCGCGTCAGTTTGTTATCATAAGAGAGTTTATGGACTTCCAGCACCGCCGTTTTCGGCGAGGGTGCTATAGAAAAAGGAGGATACCCAATGCTGTCTGTTGACGAGCAAATGCGTATCATCACCTCGGGCGCCGCGCAGATCGTTCCCGAGGCCGACCTTCGCAAGAAGCTTGAGAAGGGCGAGCCCCTCAACATCAAGCTCGGCGTCGATCCCACCAGCCCCGACCTGCACCTGGGTCATGCCGTGCCCCTGCGCAAGATGCGTCAGTTCCAGGACCTGGGCCACAACGTCACCCTCATCATCGGCAACGGCACCGCGCTGATCGGCGACCCCTCGGGCAAGAACTCCACGCGTCCGCAGCTTTCGCAGGAGCAGATCGAGGCCAACGCCGAGACCTACGTGAGCCAGGCCATGAAGATTCTGGACCCCGAGAAGACCACCATCGTGCACAACGGCGACTGGATCCTTTCGATGGACCTGGCCGGCCTGCTGCAGGTGTGCTCCAAGTTCACCGTCGCTCGCATCCTTGAGCGCGACGACTTTACCAAGCGCTACCAGTCCCAGACGCCGATCGCCCTGCACGAGTTTCTGTACCCCGTGATGCAGGCCTTCGACTCCGTTCAGATCAAGGCCGACGTCGAGATGGGCGGCACCGACCAGCTCTTCAACCTGCTCGCCGGCCGCGAGCTCATGGAGAAGATGGGCATGGAGCCGCAGATTGCGCTCACCATGCCGCTGCTCGAGGGCACCGACGGCGTGCGCAAGATGTCCAAGTCCTATGGCAACTACATCGGCCTGACCGACGCTCCCAAGGATATGTTCGGCAAGACCATGTCCATCCCCGACGAGATGATCGGCAAGTACTATCGTCTGGCCAGCTCGCTCGCCCCGGCCGAGGTCGACAAGATCGACGCCGCCCTGGCCGACGGTTCTGCCGACCCCTACGAGCTCAAGCGCGCTCTGGGCCGCGACCTGTGCGATACCTACCACGGCGCCGGCGCCGGCGACGAGGCCCAGGCCGAGTTCGACCGTGTGTTCAAGGAGGGCCAGCTTGCCGACTTCCCCGAGAAGCATGTCGAGCTGACCGTCAACGACGAGGGCCAGATTTACCTCGCCGGCCTGCTCAAGGACCTGGGCCTTTCGGCCAGCGCCGGTCAGGCCCGCCGCGACATCGACGGCGGCGGCGTCAAGATCAACGGCAAGGCTGTGGCTCCCAAGAGCTACAACATCGATCCGAGCGCCCTCAAACTGGGCGACACCCTCTCCGTGGGCAAGCGCAAGGGCTTTAAGTTGGTCTAACGAGCGAGTTGACCTCACAAGTGCAATAAGGCCGCAGCCGGGAATCCCGACTGCGGCCTTTTTGGTTACGACGATCCCTTGGGGACGGAGGGATCATTTGGCGGTGCCGTTAAGCGGAAGGGGTGTTATCGGCGGCCTTCTTTTGGGCATACAATTGCTATTGGTTTGCTGCGGTGAAGGTCTGTCCGCTCCGCAGCTTTTTTCTACGGTTAAAGGAGTATGTATGTCCGTTGAGGTCATGAGGTCTGTGATCGATGCAGCCGAGGGTCGCGTGCCCGTCGACACGCTGTTTATCAATGCGCAGATTGTCGACGTGTATGGCCAGCGTGTGGCGCCCGGCAGCGTTGCCGTCAAGGACGGTGTGATCGTCGGCGTGCTCTACGATGGTCGCGACGATGCCGCCGGCACCTACGAGGCTGCCGAGGTCATTGACTGCCAGGGCCGCTATCTCGCTCCCGGCTTTATCGACGGACATCTGCACATTGAGTCCTCGAACATCCGTCCCGCCGAGTATGCGCGCATGGCGGCGACGCGCGGTACCACCACCGCCATTGCCGACAGCCACGAGATCGCCAACGTGGCGGGGCTCGACGGCCTGCGCTTTATGATCGAGGACGGCCGCCGCGCACCCATCTCCATCAAGTACATGATGCCCTCGTGCGTGCCCGCGCTGCCCGATGAGCAAGCGGGCGCTGTGATTACCGCCGCTGACATGCAGGCGTTTTTTGCCGAGCATCCGGGCGATGTCTTTGGTCTGGGCGAGATGATGAACCTGCCGGGCGTCTTTATGGCCGATCCCGAGACCTGCGCCCGCATCGATGCTGCCAACCATACGCCGTCCAAGCAGGTTGACGGCCACGCGCCGCTCGTTGCCGGTAAGGACCTCAACGCCTATGCCGCAGCGGGCATTATCGCCGACCACGAGTCGACGATTCCCGAGGAGGCGCTCGACAAGCTGTCCCGCGGCATGTATGTGATGCTGCGTGAGGGCACGTGCGGCCACGACCTGGCCAATTTGTCTCCGATGCTGCTGGAGAACCCTGCCCGCGCCCGCCGCTGCTGCTTTGCGACCGACGACCGCGTTCCCTCCGATGCTCTTTCGACCGGCATGATCGACAATGCCTGCCGCGTGGCCATCGAGGCCGGCATCGACCCGGTGGTCGCTATCTCTATGGCGTCCCTCTCCACGGCCGAGGCGTTTGGCCTGGATCACGGCTGCCGCGACCCGCACGAGCTCCGCGGTGCGATTGCCCCGGGCAAGCGTGCCGACCTGCTGGTGCTCGATGACCTGACGTTTGCCAAGGCTCCGCATCGTGTTTATGCCGCCGGTGCTCTGGTGGCGCAGGACGGCACCTTTGTGGGCGAGATCGCACCCGAGATGGCCGAGGTTGCGGCCCTTGCCGATGAGCTGCGCGCCTCCGTTAAGCTGCCGAAGCTTTCGCTCGACGTATTCGACTATGCCTTTAAGCCGGGCGAGGCCGTGATTGACGTGGTGCCGGGTAAGGCCATCACGGGCATGGTTCGTCCCGAGACTGACGAGGGCCTGCGCCGCATTATGCTGATCGAGCGCCACGGCCGCGGTGTGTCACTGCAGGCCGAGGGCGCCGACGGTGATGGTCCTGCTGGCCTGGGTCTCGTTGGCAAGCACATCGGTCGCGGCTGGGTGCGTGGTTTTACCATCACGGGTGGTGCCATCGCCTCGACGATCGGCCACGACTCGCACAACGTGTGCGTGGTGGGCGACAACGCGGCCGATATGATGGCTGCTGTTGAGGCCGTGGGCCAGGGTGGTCACGTGCTGGTGCGCAACGGCGAGGTCGTGGCGCGCATTCCGCTGGCGCTCGGTGGCCTTATGAGCGAGGGCACGGCCGAGGATGTCGCCGCGCAGCACGACGACTTTATGGTCAAGGCGCGCGCCATGGGCATCGAGCCGCCGCTCGACCCCATCATGGGCATCATCTTCCTGCCCCTGCCGGTCATCCCGACGCTCCGCATCCGTCCCGAGGGCATGTTCGACGTCACGACCTTCACCTACGCCGACTAGTCATCGGGGACGTTCTTAAACGACTAGCCGTCGGGGTGGCGCGTCGCCTGACGCTGCGACCGTGGGGTCTCTGGCGCGCGTGAGCTATTTGCTAGGTCCTTGTAACGTTTGCGCCCGCGGAGTCTTATTTGGGCTCCCTTTGGGTACGTTGGAATCGGATATACGTCCGATCCCAACAAGTTCGAAGGGAGCTTTTCTATGTTTAAACTGATTGCATCCGATATGGACGGCACGTTGTTTGATGAGAATAGCCAGGTACCGCCCGAGACATATGAGCTGATTGAGGCCCTGCGCGAGCGCGGCGTGCACTTTGCTGCGTCCTCGGGCCGCCGTTACGACCGCCTATGCGAGTTCTTTGCGCCCGTGGTCGACAAAATGGACTTTGTCGCGGCGAATGGTGCGCAGGTCTATGCAGAAGGGGTCGAGGTCGATCGCGAGGTATATTCGCATCTCGCCGTCCGCAAGCTCGCGTGCACGGTCAAGATGTTTCCTAACATGCATCTGGCGCTCTTTGATCGCACCAAGTCCTTTTTGCTCGACGACGAGGACAAATTTGTCCGCGAGATCGACAAAGATCTGCCCAACGCCGAACGCATTTGGGGACTGCCCGATCCGCATGTGAATATCATCAAGGCATCGATTATCTGCGATGACGGCAACGTGATGGACAACGCCTACGTGTTGCAGCGCGAGCTGGGCGGCCTGTTCTCTTTCGCGCCTTCGGGCAACGCGTGGATCGATGCCATGCAGCCCGGTGTGTCGAAGGCCTCGGGTATCGCGCAGCTCGCGGAGCATTACGGCATTGGTCGCGACGAGGTCATGGCGTTTGGCGACTCGATGAACGACTACGAGATCATTCGCTTTGTCGGCACGGGCTGCGCGATGGAAAACGCGCGCCCCGCGCTTAAGGCGGTGGCCGATCGCGTGGTGGGTTGTAACCGCGACCACGCCGTCCAGCAAGAACTCCGCCGTGTTCTGGAGAGCCTTGCTTAATCCAGCAGTTAGGGACGTTCCTTTTCTGCCGGCAGTGGGGGACAGTCCTTGCAGCTTTTCGCGAAGGCTGTCCCTAACGACTAGTCATTCAAGAACGTCCCCAATGACTAGCCGATGGCTAGGCGAGGGCGGCCATGATGGTGCGGGCGACGCCGTCGTGGTCATTGTCGTATTCGGTGATGGCGTCGGCGGCGTCGCGGTCCTCGGGCTCGGCGTTGATCATGGCCATGCCATGGCCCGCTGCCTGCAGCATGGGGATGTCGTTGATGTTGTCGCCGAACGCCCAGGCGTCGGCGAGAGACTCGCCCAGATGCTCGCATAGCCACGTGAGGGCCGTTCCCTTGGTGGCGCCCTCGCCCATGACCTCGATATTCATGGCGTACGAACGCGTGACCTCAATGCCTCCGAGCGTGTCGAGCTCAGCCGCGATGGCGTCGCGATCGGCCGGGTCGTGCCAGTACATGGCGATGCGTTCGAGCGTCTCGACCCCGTCGATCTTGCTGTCGATATCCATGTCGATCGGCGTTCGTGTGCGCTTGAGCGAAGCCGCGATGTGGGGGTCGCCGCCACAGAACTCATCCAGACGCCCGTATAGCGAGCGGGGGAGGAAACACTGCCCATCCGCGAAGATATCGAAGGTCACATCGTGGTCGGCGGCGATGCGGCGGATGCGATGGGCAATGCCGCAATCGAGCGGTCGGCTCAAAATGCGCGTAGCACGTGAGGTGTCGGTGGGCGTACCGTCGTCGAGTTGCCAGACGCTGGCGCCGTTGGCACAGACCGCGTAGTGCACGGCGGGATGGGCGAGGATGGGCTCAAAGATGCCCGACAGCGGACGTCCCGTGCAGGGAACAAACTCGATGTCACGACGTGCGAGCTCGTCGAGCATTGCCCAGGTGGCATCGCTCATTTGCTTATCGCTCGTCAGCAGCGTCCCATCCATATCGGAAAACACAATCATTTGATGCAGCCCTTTCCACTGGCATAAAAAGCGTGGCCGAGGGCGATGATGCCCTGGCCACGCTCGAGTTCTATAACGGTCCGCGTCCTAGCGGTCGGCGAGCGGCTTGTACTCCAGCGGCTCGATCACCGGACGATAGGCGGGGCGGATGATACGGTGCGCGCAGAA
Organism: uncultured Collinsella sp.; assembly: GCA_900551655.1. GTDB lineage: Bacteria > Actinomycetota > Coriobacteriia > Coriobacteriales > Coriobacteriaceae > Collinsella. The sequence continues at coordinate 2,100 of URWM01000063.1, read as the reverse complement.
GAGCTCTTCCATGCGGTGTGCCGACCAGCCGGCCATGCGGGCGACGGCGAATAGCGGCGTAAAGAGCGTCTCGGGCACGCCGAGCATCTTGTAGATAAAGCCTGTGTACAGGTCGATGTTGGCGCAGATAGGCTTGGTCATGCCGTGGTCGCGCATCACCTGCGGTGCCAGGCGCTCGATGCGCTCGATGAGCGCGAACTCCTCGCCCAAGTCCTTCTTGGCGGCAAGCGTGCGCGCGTAACGGCGGCACACCTCGGCGCGCGGGTCGCTCAGCGTGTAGACGGCGTGGCCCATACCGTAGATGAGGCCCGTGCCGTCGAAGGCCTGCTTGTCGAGGATCTTGCCCAGGTAGGCTGCGACCTCGTCCTCGTCCTCCCAATTGGAGACATGCGCACGGATGTCCTCGTGCATGGACACGACCTTGGCGTTGGCGCCGCCGTGGCGCGGACCCTTGAGCGAGCCGATAGCCGCGGCGTAGGCGGAATACGGGTCGGTGGCCGAGGAGGACAGCACGCGGCAGGCAAACGTGGAATTGTTGCCGCCGCCGTGCTCGGCATGCAGCATGAGCATCACGTCGAGCAGCATGGCTTCGTCGCGGGTGAACGCCATGCCGCCGCGCAGGACCTGTAGGATGGTCTCGGCGGTGGAGAGGCCGGGCGTGGGGTGCGGCACGTGAACCTCGGAGCCGCGAAGCTTGGCGACCGAGGCCATGTGTGCGAAGGCGGCGATGCGCGGGAGACGTGCGAGCATGGAAATAGCGACGTCGATTTCGTGCTCGGGCGTGATCACGTCTGGTTCGGCATCGAAGGCGTAGAGCAGCAGTACGGCGCGCTGGAGCACGTTCATGATGCTCGACGACACCGTGGTCATAGGGAACTCTTTAACGTACTCGTCGCTCGGATGTCTAAAGGCGCCCAGGCGCTCGCAAAAGCCGTCGAGCTCTTCCTTGTTGGGCAGCGAACCCGTGATAAGCAGATAGGCGACTTCTTCGTAGCCGTAGCGATTTTCGGCCTGGGCATTGTTGACCAGATCCTCGATGCTGTAGCCGCGAAGCGTGAGCTTGCCCTGATCGGGCACGACCTTTCCGTCGACCTTGTTGTAGCCGTGCACATCCGAGATGCGAGTGAGGCCCGCGACCACGCCCGGGCCGTCGGCATTGCGCAGGCCGCGCTTGACATTGTGCTCAACAAACAGGCCCTCGTCATAAGGGTCGGTCGGCAGGCCGTGGTAGAGGCTTTCGCTCTCAGGCGAAATCTGGCGGCTTGCTTCGTAATCCAGAACCAGGCGGCTCAAGTGGTCATCGAAGCGGTAATAGATTTTCTTGGCGTCGTAGGCCATGCGCGCTCCTCTCCGGGCCGCATCGGGGTGACTTGCATGGGCATGCGCGCGTCAGGCTATCCCCAGCGGCTTGCTCGCTACAGGCGGTACATAAAGTTGAAGACGTCCTCGCGCTGGATGGACACGTTGACGCCCGAAAGCTCGCCGGCCTCGGCCAGCGCCTTCTGCAGCTCGGCGAAGTCGAGCTTGGACTCGGCGGTGTCGGCCAGCATGGTCATGGTGAAGATGTCCTCGATAATGGACTGCGTGATGTCGCGGATGTCGACGTTGGCCTCGCCCAGAACGCGGGTGACGCCGGCGACGATGCCGGGGCGGTTCTTGCCAAGGACGGTGATGACGATACGGGAGGACGAGATCTCGGCCATGGGAAACCCTTTCGCGTGGTTGCGGCGCGCGCGGGGCGCTCCGCTACGGTACAGTGTTCATCATTGTACCTGTCTGGCGCAAAAAAGGCGCGCTCGCTGCGGCGTTACATGCCTGCAACATGAGCGTAAGGGGGAAGGCCGCACGGGGAAGAGCCGTCTGGCGCGTGTCCGGCTCGTGTTGGGTTGATTTCCGATCTCAGCCGAACACATTGAGCGGACAGGCCGTTCCCGCAGTCAGCCGAACGCCTCCGACGGCTGATTCCGAACTGGAAGCGGAGGGCATCCCCGCCCTTCGGTAGGGGATACCGCTCCGCGGCGCATGCCGCGGGCGGCGCCCCTATCGGACCACCGTGACCCTGTCTCTTATACACATCTCCGAGCCCACGAGACGTAGAGG
>URWM01000062.1 GCA_900551655.1 uncultured Collinsella sp. | reverse complement strand
TAAGCCTTCGTCGGCAGCGTCAGATGTGTATAAGAGACAGTGACAACGTTATAGGCTCGATTCCGCAGCTCGATAACGAGCCGGAGGTCCGTGCCCTATGAATATCCTAGCCATTGCCGATGTAGAGGAGCGCTGCCTGTGGGAATGTTTTCGCAAGGAGCGCTTTGAGGACGTTGACCTGATTCTATCCGCAGGCGACCTGGATCCGGACTATCTTGAGTTTTTGGTCACTGTCATCAACAAACCGCTTGTGTACGTTCGTGGCAACCACGACGACCGCTACGCGCGCCATGCACCGGGCGGGTGCATTTGTGTTGAGGACAGCGTATATGTGTACCGAGGTATTCGCATTGCGGGTCTGGGCGGTTCCATGCGCTACCGCGACGGCGCGAACATGTATACCGAGCGCGAGATGGCAAAACGCATGCGCAAGCTATCGCGAAAAATCGCACTGGTAGACGGATGCGATATTCTACTTACCCATGCACCCGTCGCAGGCATGGGCGACCTGGACGACCTGCCGCATCGAGGATTCGAGTGCTTTAATGCGGCTCTTGAGTCTTGGGGTCCCGACTATATGATTCACGGGCATGTGCACCAAAGCTACGGCCCCAACTTTCAACGCGAGCGCCAACACCCATGCGGAACGAAGATTGTCAACGCCTGCGGCTATACCAAGATCGAAATTGACGAGGCGCGCTACCCCACGCGCGGTTGGAAGGCCGCTTGGCTCAACTCGCAAACCATGCGCCGCGAGCTCAAACGCCACGAAGCAATCGAGTCTTCAACCGCCAGAACCCCCTGGTAACTGCCAACAACCACCACGAAGGGGATAGGCACCTTTATGGTGGTTTTGCTGACTCGTCCGACCTGTCCATCACGGTGCTTGTGTAATTAACGAGAACACTCATTGTTTTGTAAGGACGGCGCTCACGTGCCGTCTTTTTTTGTCAACTTATGCAGTCTCGACCGTGTTGTATGTAGAGGGACCTCGCGAGACGCCTTCCCTATATCCACCACGACCAATTGGAGGTGACACTATGCCTGCACGCCGTAACCGCAATAGCACGCTCCGATGCGATGCCGATCAGATCGAGCGGGAAGCAAAGCGCTTGGTCGACACGTATTCCGACCTCATCCTTCGATTGTGCTATTCGGCCCTTGGATCCGCTGACGACGCTCAAGACATCTGCCAGGACACGCTGATCAAGATTCTCCAACGCACTCAACCGTTCGACTCGCTCGAGCACGAACGTGCTTGGGTGATCCGAGTCGCACTGAACGCATGTCGCGATATCGGCCGTACGCACGCGAATCACCCGGTTGTCGACCTCGATTCGCTCCCCGATTTCTGCGCACCCGTAACACATACCGAGCAAGAATTCGCGCAACGCGACTGCGCCATTCTTTCCGCTGTCACGGCCCTGCCTCAAGCACAGCGCATCGCCATCTTTTTGCACTACTACGCAGGCATGAGCATCAGGGAAATCGCAGACGCCGTTCACGCGACGCCACCTGCAACCGCCCAGCACCTTAGCCGCGGACGTGCGTCACTTCGGCTTTCCTTGAAAGGAGACCACAATGACTACGAATTCGAATGACTATCGCCACGCCCTGGAGCACATTTCGTTTACCGATAATGCGAAGCAGCACATGGCAAACTCGATTGCTCAGTCCGTCGCCTCAAGCGATGCGGCGACCGCTCAAAGCAACTTTAATGGCACGCGACGCAAGCCGCGCATCGCCCGCCATCCCGTAAGAACAGTCGCTCGCATTGCCGCTGTAACGGCAGTCCTCGCTATCGTCATTGGAGGCGCTGGCACGGCTATGGCAACAGGCGTCCTGCCGCTTCCTTCTGACATGCTTTCCGACATCTTTGACGGACCTGCTTCTCAAACCGAGATCATCGACCGTATTGGCCGGCCCGTCGGTGCTAGCTGCTCCAACAACGGAGTCACCGTGACCGCCGACGCCATCATGGGCGACAAGGATATGGTTACCATCGCCTATACGCTTACGTTCGACGATCCCGCTGCCCTGAAAAAGCTTTCCGAGCCGGGCGAGAACGGAACTATCGCCGGAAGTGTCGATGGAAACGTATACGTTGATGGCGAGCATGGCGGCCAAGGCCAATCATGGCTCATTGACAAGAACCCCAATGACTCCAGCATTCAATACTTTGCACAGTTCAGCGTTGAATCACCCGGCCTTATGGGCAGGACCGTCCGCACGCATATCAACTCTCTCGTTGTGCCACGTGCTGGCAAAGAGCTTCCCGAGTATAAGAAAATACTTACGGGCCCATGGGATCTTAAGTTCCAGCTGAATTACGAAGATACATCCGTTACGATTCCCGCGCCCAAATCGGTCAACTTTAACGGCACCAAGGCGACGATTCAAGAGGCCACCGTATCCTGCGTTGGCGTTTCAGTCCGCTACAACATAGATCGTTCCATCGAACACGACAACAACAGCGGCAAGATGTCTCAAAACATGGAGGAGTCTATGGATGCCGTTGGCAACATACCCCTCATCGTGACGTTCAAAGACGGTCATGTTGAGGACGCAACCAGCCACAGCGGCTATTTCGCAAATAAACTGGATAACGGCACCACTGATGTCCACAAGACCTGGCCGTTCTCGCAAGTTTGTGACACAGACAAGATTGCAAGCGTACAAATTGGCGATACGGTCATTCCCATGAATTCGTAACGCTACGCGGCTCGTATATGCACCCGGTTCCGCACTTCGCGTCTAAAGATGCGCTGTCATCGAGCAGCGTGAGCGCAAGGCCGCCCGTATGGTCGGCTGGGAACACCTCGTTGCGCTAAAAACCACCACGAAGGGGACAGGCACCTTTGTGGTGGTTTTGGATGATGAGAAGTGGAGGGGTCGCGTGGGCGAACCGAAGATTGTGGTGGTCGACTACCACAAGGGCAACTTGTCGAGCGTCGTGCGCGGGCTTGCGCGCGCCGGTGCCGCCGCCTGCACATCGGACGATCCGGAGCAGATCCGCAACGCCGACGGCCTGGTCATCCCGGGCGTGGGCGCGTTCTATGACGCAATCGCCTTTATGCGCCAGAGCGGCGAGGCGGACGCGATACTCGATGCCATCGTCGCCGGAACTCCGTTGCTCGGCATCTGCCTGGGCCTTCAGCTATTTTTTGAGCGCGGCAACGAGGGCGTGCCCGCGGACGAGGGCGCGGTCGCCGACGGTAACGCCTCCGAGCAGGTTGGCGGTCCCTGGGTCGATGGCCTGGGTATTATGCGCGGCTCGTGCACACGCTTGGAGTCGAGCCGCCTGAAGGTGCCGCACGTGGGCTGGGACCAGGTGCACATGACGCCCGCCGGCGCGGCCGATCCGCTGCTTGCTGGTTTTGCCGAGGGTGCCAACATGTACTTCACCCACAGCTACGCGGTGGCCGACGATGCCGATGCCGCCGATGTGCTGGCGCGCACGCACTATACGCGGAGCTTCCCGTGCATCGTGCGCCACGGCAACGTGTGGGGCTGTCAGTTCCATCCCGAGAAATCCTCCGCGCTGGGTCAGCGCATCCTTAAGAACTTCGTCAACATCGTCGAGGAGGCCGGCCGATGATCCTGTTTCCCGCAATCGATCTGATCGGCGGCAAGGTCGTGCGCCTGGAGCGCGGTGACCGCAGCCGCTGCAAGGTGTATTCCGACGACCCCGTGGCCGTTGCCCGCTCGTTTGCCGAGCAGGGCGCGAGCTGGGTGCACGTCGTCGACCTGTCCGCTGCCTTTGGCGAGGACGAGGACGCATGCGCCGCCAACTCGGCGGCGATTAAGGCCATCTGCGGCGTCGACGGTCTGTCCGTGGACGTGGGCGGCGGCGTCCGCTCGCTTGCACGCATCGACGAGCTGGCCGGCTACGGTGCGCGCCGCATCGCACTAGGCACGGTGCTCGTGACCGAGCCGGGTTTTGCCGAGGTGGCGGCCCAAGGCTTTGGCGAGCTGTTGGTGGCAGATATTGCCGCACGCGACGGCCAGGTCAAGGTGAATGGCTGGCGTGACGGCGCGGGCGTGGCGCTCGACGATGCCGTGGCGCAGCTTTCCGAGCTGGGCTTTAAGCATCTGGTGTATACCGACATTGCGCGCGATGGCATGCAGACGGGCATCGATGTGGCGGCGTATCGCCATGTGGCCGAGGTCGCGGGCTTTCCCGTCGTGGCATCGGGTGGCATCTCGACGCTCGACGACATCCGCGCGCTGGCCGCAGTGGGTGAGGGCGCGATTGAAGGTGCCATTACCGGTCGCGCGCTCTACGAGGGCAACTTTACGCTGGTACAGGCGCTGACCGCCGCCCGAGGGGAGGAGTAGCCCATGCTTACCAAACGTGTGATTCCCTGCCTGGACGTCAAGGACGGCCGTGTGGTCAAGGGCGTCAACTTTGTGAGCTTGCGCGATGCGGGCGATCCGGTGGAGCTGGCGCGCGCCTACGACCGCGAGGGTGCGGACGAGGTCGTCTTCCTGGACATTACCGCCACGAGCGACAACCGCGCGACGACTATCGAGATGGCGGCGCATGCGGCCGAGGAGCTTGCCATTCCCTATACCGTGGGCGGCGGCTTTCGCGACCTGGCGGGCATGCGCACCATGGTTGCCGCCGGTGCCGACAAGGTGTCGCTTAACTCGGCGGCCGTGCGCGATCCGTCGTTGATCAGCCAGGCTGCCGCGGCGTTTGGCAGTCAGGCCGTGGTCGTGGCAATCGATGCCAAGCGCGTCGGTTTGCCCGGCGCATCCGGTGCCGACAAGTGGGAGGTCTTTACCGCGGGAGGCCGCAACGCCACGGGTATCGACGCGGTGGCGTGGGCCGAGGAGGCGGCTCGCCGCGGCGCCGGCGAGATCTTGCTGACCAGCATGGACCGCGACGGCACCAAGGCCGGCTTTGACCTGGCGCTTACCCGCGCCGTGGCGCGCGCGGTGCCAATCCCCGTCATCGCGAGCGGCGGCGTGGGCACGCTCGAGCATTTTGCCGAGGGCGTGATCGAGGGCGAGGCCGATGCCGTGCTGGCGGCTAGTGTCTTTCACTTTGGAACCTTCAGCATTCGCGAAGTCAAAGAGTATATGGCATCGCAGGGTATTCCTGTGAGATTGGACTTTTAGTGCTGCGGGCTGTCCAGGCACCCGACCTTCCGGCTCCAACCCTCCTCGCGTACCAAAGTACGCGTCGTCGGGCTTGTCGCTCGGAATCTCGGGCACCTGGACAACCCTCGCCGACCTGTGGGGTTTTAATTGGGGAGAAAAAATGGAAGAGATAACCGATCCTTCAAAGCTTACGTACGACGCCTGCGGGCTGATTCCTTGTGTGGTCCAGCAGTATGACACCGGCGAGGTGCTTATGGTTGCTTGGATGAACGAGGAATCGGTGGGGCTGACGCTCAAGACCGGTACCACGTGGTTTTGGAGCCGCAGTCGCCAGGAGCTCTGGAACAAGGGCGCGACGAGCGGCAATATGCAAGTGGTCAAGGAGCTCTGGGCCGACTGCGATAGCGATACGCTGCTGGTCAAGGTCGACTCGCCGGGTCCGGCCTGCCACACCGGCAACCGTACCTGCTTCTTTAAGAAACTCGCGTAGGGCGGGCGCTCGACTAGGCGCTTGGCCAACCAGAAAGGATTGAACCATGGGTGTGCGCACCGCAAATGTTCAGGATGGAAATATCGGAGAGACGCTGACGGGGCTGGCCGAGGTGATTCACGACCGTCGCGACGCGTCGCCGCAGGAAAGCTATACCGCTCGCCTGTTGACCGACGTCGAGGATGAGCTGCTCAAGAAGCTTGCCGAGGAGGCGAGCGAGGTGATCATGGCCTGCAAGGATAACGACCACGATCACATTCGCTATGAGGCCGGCGACCTGGTCTACCACTTGCTCGTGACGCTTGAGCGCTACGGCATCACCCTCGACGAGCTGGCCGGCGAACTCAACGCCCGCCGCCACTAGTCATTGGGTAGTCATTGGGGACGTTCTTAAACGACTAGTCGTTTGGAACAGTCTTTGCCGGCGCTGCCAAATAAACTGTCCAATTACTACGATGAAACTGGATCTGCTGACCACACGTCGGTTTTGAGCAAATCGTCAACACTTCTACCTGCGGTTTTATTTTCCGCATTAAGCCGATGGTCGGAGGTTTGCGGTTCATCGTAGTAAACGGGCGTTCTTTTTGGCGGGCGGTGTTGCACGGGCATTGGTGGCGAGCGAAACGATCTGTTTTCCTCCGTCCCTAAGGGGTAATTTGTGAAGAGTGTCTCCAATGATTAGTCTTAGGCGAGGGACGTGGACTCCCATTCTCCGGTGGCATGAGGGATGTCGAAGGTTCGATAACCGCAGTCGTAGGCGTGGACCTGGGCCTCGCGGATGTTCCAGCAAATATCACAGGCGCGGTGCGCGTCCGAGCCAAAGGTAATCGGCACCTCGGCATGGGCAAAGCAGCGCAAAAGGCCGGCCGCGGGGTAGTAGTCGTCGAGCCCCTTGCGCGGCGCGGCAGTCGAGACCTCAGCGCGGCGACCCGTATCGTGGGCGCATTCTGCCATCTGCCCCCAGAACGGCGCCGGGTCAAAATCGGGCGCAAAGCCCTCCTTCGAAAAGCGCATGACCAGGTCGGGATGAGCCATCACATCAAAGTTGAGCGGGCTCTCGCAGGCGCGGCACCAGTCATCGACATAGTGCTCCCACACGCCGCGCACGCCCAGGTTTTCCCAAACGTGCAGGTTGGTGTCATCATCGATCCAGCCGCAGCGCGAATCGGGTGTATCGGGGCGAGCGACGTTTTCCGTTCCCGCCGTACCCGCGGCGCCGGCCATGATATCGCTTGGGTTGCCAATCCAATGCACGCTGCCCAGGCGCACGACGGCGCCCTGGGACCAACGCTCAACCAAAGGCTCGCAGCCCTCGTACCAATCGCATTCAAAGCCATAGATAAGCTCGAGCTCCGACGCGATCTGCGCGGCAAGCTTGCGGGCATCCTCAAAAGCCAGACGATGTGCCGGCAGGTCGCCCTCGACAACCTGCACCTCGCAGTTGGCATCCATGCTGGCGGGCAGGGTGAGATGGTCGGTTGAGACCATGACGCGGCAGCTGGCCGCAGCAGCGGCGCGAACGTTGTCCTCAAACGAGGCGTGTCCGTCCGAGAACGAGGTGTGGGTATGGCAATCGACCAGCGGGCAGGCAGACATGGCGACTCCTTTGCATTTGGCGAATCCGCTCCATTGTAATGGTGCAGCTTTCAACACGCCGGGCATGCCGGAGCTCGAAATCGATTGGAAAGGCTGCGCGGCGCGTGGTGCGGCCTCGCTTGCGCTTTCAAAACATGTACATCAGCCTCCAAAAGCTGCAAAAAATGACATGTTTGGAGGCTGACGTACACGTTTGAGTGGAGCGGGCCGTCGTTGGAGCGCGCCAGCACTTGCGCCCAGCAAAAGTCGCACCTATCCCATGACGCCGCCCCTGCGCCGCCCGCGATGTGCTAGCGTTTGGATGAACAAAACGAGCCCGCGCGGAAAGGATCCGGACCGTATGCAATGCGATAGCACACCCCCACTGTCCCGCGAGACCGATGCACCCGAAACCATCGTCAAGCTGGAATGCGACATCGACGACGCGTCGCCCGAGGTGCTCGCCTACGCCGCCGACCGCCTGCGCGAGGCCGGCGCCCGCGAGGTGCACTGGCTGCCCATCTATTGCAAGAAAGGCCGCCCCGGCTGGCAGCTGCAGGTAATCTGCGCTCACGAGGATATCGATCGCCTGCAGACGATCATCTTTTTGGAAACCACGACCAATGCCATCCGCCGCCAGGTTATGGAGCGCGTTTGCCTGCCACGCCGCTTTGAGCGCGTAGCGACGCCATGGGGCGAGGTGTCCGTCAAGGTGGCCACCCTGCCCGACGGCAGCGAGCGCGCGGCGCCCGAGTACGAAGACTGCGCCCGTCTTGCCCGTGAGCACGACGTACCGCTCCAGCGCGTGATGCAGGCGGCCCAGAGCGCGGCGCTGCGATTTGAATAACAAGATCGTGCGGCGCGCCGCGACCGGCTCCGTCAACTCCATCCCGAAAGGATCCCTCATGAAATACCTCA
>URWM01000061.1 GCA_900551655.1 uncultured Collinsella sp. | reverse complement strand
CTCGTGGGCTCGGAGATGTGTATAAGAGACAGACTCCGTCACAAACGGAATGGGGTCGACGCCGGTGTCGGCGATACGGCCGGCAAAGAGCGAGATGATGGACGGCGTCTCGGCGTCAACGGCCTCGACCATCTCGTCGACCTGCTCGGGCGTAAAGATAGTGGTGACGTTGACCTTGATGCCGTCGGCCGAAAGCTTGCGGACCAGCTCGGCGGTGGACTCGCCCTTGGTGGTCACGCACGGAATCTTGACGTAGACGTTGTCGGCCCAGGTAGCGATCTCGCGGGCCTCGACCTCCATGGTCTCGACGTCGTCGGCAAAGACCTCAAACGAGACGGACACATCGGTGATGTGGGCCAGGACCTCCTTGGCAAACGCGCGGTAATCCGTCACGCCGCCCTTCTTCATAAGGGACGGGTTGGTCGTGAAACCCTGAACGTTGCCGTTCTCGTACATGTCGAGCATGCCCTCGAGGTTTGCACCGTCAGCGAACACCTTGATTGCCATCTGCCTGATTCCTTTCGTCTGCATACGGCCGGTAAGCTGCTAAACACTTTACCTACGTTTATCAAGGCGTGAGCTGCGGGTTTTTATCTTCTCGGCGAACGGTATAAACACCTCAGTGTTTGGATTGATAAATCGATTGAGCATGCAAAAGCGAAGAGTCGCAGTTTGAGCAAACGTCAGAACGCGGGATTCATTAGATGAGGCCGAAATGCCGCATCGCTGTGACGGTGCCATCGTGTGCGACATCGTCGGTCACGTAGTCGGCGAGCGCCTTGACCTCGGGCATGGCGTTGCCCATGGCCACGGCTGTCTCGACGGCGGCGAGCATGCCCAGGTCGTTGCCCGAATCGCCAAAGCCAAAGGTGCGCGCATTTCCCTCACGGCCCAGATACGCCAGCGCTCGCGCCACGCCCACGCCCTTGTCGATGCCCTTGGGGCTCAGCTCGCGATTCTGACCACCTGTGTTGCACAGCTCAAACTCGCGATCGATAAAGCCGTCATCGTTGGCAACGCGAGCCAAACTGGGCACATTGAGGCATACCTTGCCCACGCGCAGACTGCCGTCGACGCGCATTTCCTCGGCGCTGTGCACCACAGAAGTGCCGATCAGAGACGACTGCTCAACACCCGCGGGTTCCAGGGCAAAAGTAGCCACGTTGGTCTCGAAAAAGGCCTCAATCCCTGCCGCGGCCATACGGCGTGCAAGCTCCTCGATAACGTCCTCGCCAAAGCAGTCCTCATGCACCACGCGGCCCTCGACCTCGAGCGTGGCGCCCGCCATGGCAACGACACCCGCGGGGTCGAGCGCACGCAAGCTGTCCGCGATGAGCCACAGGGGGCGACCCGTGCAGATAAACGCCTTGTGCCCCGCGTCGCGCAGACGATGAAACGCCTCGACGACCATCTGCGAGGGGCGAACCGCCAAAAAGTCCTTATCGGTCATATCGTCGGGATCGAACGACGTCAGCGTGCCGTCCACGTCAAAAAAGAGCACGGCGGAATCGGGGCACGCATCAATCATATGGGTTCCTTTCGAGGATAAGGGCAAACGAAGCATCCATCATATAATGAAGCGACGCAACCAGAGAGGTCACCCATGGAATTTTACGCAAGCTGCCCCGAGGGCTTTGAGTCCGCACTCGCCGATGAGCTTAAACGCCTCGGGCTTTCGCATGTTCGCCGGCTGAAGGGCCGCGCTACATTTGAGGGCGAGCTCGAGCAAGGCTACCGAGCATGCCTGTGGTCGCGCCTGGCGAGCCGCGTGTTCGTGGTGCTCGGGCGCTTTGAGGCGCAGAATGCCGATGAACTGTACGATAGCGTTTACGACATCGCCTGGGAGAGCATCGTCCGCCCCGGCGCCACCATCGCCATCACAGCCCGCGGCGTGACCGAGCAGCTGCGCAACACGCGCTTCTCGGCCCTGCGCGCCAAAGACGCGCTGTGCGACCGTCTGGCCGAGACCACGGGCCGTCGCGCCGACGTCGATGCTGCCGACCCCGACGTTCACCTGCTGCTTTCGCTGCGCCAGCGCCGCGCGAGCATCAGCCTGGACCTTTCAGGCGACCCGCTGTTCAAACGCCTGCCGCCCGCAGCGACCCGCGCCGGCGAGGGCGCGCACGTGCTGCGCCCCGACTACGCCGCCCTGGTGCTGGCGCAGGTCGGCTGGACCGCACTGTGCGAGCGCGAGCTGACGGCCGATGATTACGAAAACGAAGCGCTGCCTACGCTGATCGACGCCTCGTGCGCCGGCGGCGGTCTGCTGCTGGAGGCCGTGAACATTCTGACCGACCGCGCCCCGGGCGCCGCACGCGAGCGCTGGGGCTTTGAGGGCTGGCAGCTGCACGACGCCGCCCTGTGGGAGCAGCTGCTTGCCGAGGCGCGCGAGCGCGAGACCGCGGCGCGTGAGCGCCAGGCGCGCATCGTCGCCGTGGACATTGACCCCGCCGCCCGCAAGACTGCCGAGCGCATGGTCAAGTGCGCCGGCTACAAGCGTTTTGTCGACTTTTGCGCTGCCAAGCCAGCCACCGTGCTGGACCACGCGGGCGCCGTCGCCGGTGCCGCCGTGGTCGCGGACACCACCGAGACCCCGCTTTCGCTCATGCACGACGCCATGACGCTGGTCGGTGAGCTGCGCCGCGCGCCCGAGCTTTCCGCGGCGCCGGTCGCCGCGCTCACCCGCGATGGATTGCTGGCCCGCGCGCTCCACGCCGAGCCCGAGCGCTCGATCGCCGTCATGCCCAATAACGAGGAGGCAACTATTGAGGTTTGGCCCTCGCTCGACCACGCCGCCGCGGCGTTTGAGGCTTCGACCAGTGCGGATGCCGAGGCCGAGGTTGCGGACGCCAGCGAAGTCAACGACAAAGCCGCCGTTTCCGCCATGCCCGAGCCTGCCGCCATGCTCGACCTGGGCGACGGCAAGCCGCTGCCCGTGCTTATCCCCGAGTCCGAGCAGTTCGCCAACCGTCTGCGCAAGAATGCCCGCCTGCGTCGCAAGTGGGCCAAACGCGAGGACGTAAGCTGCTACCGCGTCTACGATGCCGACCTGCCCGACTACTCCGCCGCCATCGACCTGTACGAGGGCTGTCCGCAGACGCCGGGCCGCTGGCTCGTCATCGCCGAGTACGCCGCGCCTAAGACCATCGATCCCGCGCTAGCCCAGGCCCGCATGCTCGACATCTTGGCCATCGCGCCGCGCATCCTAGATGTTCCCGCCGAGCATGTGCACGCCAAGGCCCGCATGCGTTCGCGCGGCGGCTCGCAGTACGGCAAGCAGGGCGCCGGCAAGGGCGGATCGGGCGAACGCGCCAACATCGCGCGCCGCCGTCTGCCGCTCATCGAAGAGGGCGGGCTCACCTTTGCCGTCAACTTTGACGACTACCTTGATGTGGGCATCTTCTTGGATCACCGCGTCACCCGCAACCTGGTGCGCGAGCACGCCAAGCAGGCGCGTCGTTTCCTCAACCTGTTCGCCTATACCGGCACCGCCACCTGCTATGCGGCAGACGGCGGCGTCGAGGAGACCGTGACGGTCGACCTTTCCAACACCTACCTGGACTGGGCCGAGCGCAATATGCGCCAGAACGGCTTTGTGGGGCCGCAGCATCACTTTGTGCGCGATGACGTGCTCGCCTGGATTCGCGACCAGCGCCAGACGCGCAACCGCTGGGATCTGATCTTTGTCGACCCGCCCACGTTTTCGAACTCGTCCAAGATGGGCCGTCGCACCTGGGATGTCCAGCGCGACCATGTTGAGCTTTTGGCCGGCGTATCGCGCCTGCTCACGCAGAGCGGACACGCCATCTTTAGCTGCAACCTGCGCGGCTTCCGCCCCGAGGCGCGCAAGCTCGCGCGTGCGGGCGTGGTGCTACAGGACATTACGGCGCAGACCATCCCCGAGGACTTCGCGCGCAACCAGAAGGTGCACCACTGCTATATCGTGCGCCGCCTGCCCATCGAGGACGCCATGGCAGAAGTCGGCTTTAGCGCCGAGGAAATTGCCGAGCGAACCGAGGAGCTGCGCAACCCCGAGGCCCGCAAGCCCCGTGCGTCAGTACCCGCGCACGCGCAGGCCGGCAACGGCAAGTCGAACTTTGCCGGCAAACCCTCCCCCGCCGGCAAGCCCAAAAAGAAGAAGTTCTACGCCAGCAAGCCCAAGGGCAAATAAACAAAGTTGCGGTGGAATACGGACTGTTTTACCTGGAATTAGGCAAATTTAGACCGTATTTCACCGCAACTCATATTGGGATGGTGGTTGGCGATCTAGCCTTGGGTAACTAGGCGATAGCCAATGCCTACGTGGGTTTGGATGTAGCGCGGATGCGCGGGGTCGGACTCGATCTTCTTGCGCAGCGTGCCCATAAAGACACGCAGGCTCGCCAGGTCGCTCTTGGTCGCCGTACCCCAAATCTCGTGCAGGATAAACTGGTGCGTGAGCACCTTGTCGGCGTTGTGCGCTAGCAGGCACAGAAGCTTGTACTCGATCGGTGTCAAATGCAGCTCCTCGCCATCCATCGTGGCGATGCCGGCATCAAAATCGATATGCAGCTCGCCGGTATCGAACGAGCCCTCGGAGGCAACGCCGCCCGTTTGCGCATACGAAAGACGCCTGAGCGTCGTGCGAATGCGCGCGAGCAACTCCTCGACCGAAAAGGGCTTGGTCAGGTAGTCGTCGGCGCCGGCATCGAGCGCGCGGATCTTGTCCGCATCCTCGCTGCGCGCCGAGACCACAATGATCGGCATGCCCGACCATGCGCGCACCGACTCCACCACCTTGACGCCGTCCATATCGGGCAGGCCCAAATCGAGCAGCACGATGCTCGGCGTCTGCGATGAGGCGGCGGCGATGGCCGCATGGGCGGTCTCCA
Organism: uncultured Collinsella sp.; assembly: GCA_900551655.1. Lineage (GTDB taxonomy): Bacteria > Actinomycetota > Coriobacteriia > Coriobacteriales > Coriobacteriaceae > Collinsella. The sequence goes on along the minus strand of URWM01000061.1, from coordinate 3,219 downwards.
CGGCCATATGACGCAAGCCGTGCGCCTCGAGCGCGGCAACGATTAAGTTGCGAACGGCGGGGTCGTCCTCAACGACCAAGATGAGCGGTTTTACGGCAGAGTTCGGCACAGCGCTACTCCTTATCAAACGAAACGTCGGCGACGGGAAGCTCAATCGTAAAGACCGAGCCGTGCGGGTCCGCCGCGGCAACCTCTATGCTACCGCCATGCGCCAACGCAACGGAACGGCAGAGCGAAAGACCCAGGCCCACGCTGCGGTGGCTGTCGGCCAGACCATGGTTGGCGGTATAGAACGACTCAAAGATCCGCTCGCGGTCCTCGGGTGCGATGCCCGGACCATCATCGGCCACCGAGCACGCCACGCGTCCATCGTCGACGCTAATCGAAATCATGATATGCGAGCCTGCGGGCGTATAGGTGATGGCGTTGTTCACCAGATTGACCACCAGCTGCACCATCAGGCGCGCATCGACGTTGACGAGCGCCGGCTCATCGCACGCCACCACCTTAAGGTCGTGCTCGCGCACGGCAGGGTTCACGTGGCGCAGCGCCTCCTCGACGATATCGTCCATGAGCTCGAGCGTGGTCGACAGGCGCATACCGCCACCCTCGAGTTTGGTGATGGCGAGCAGATTCTCGACGGTGGCGTTGAGCCACAGCGCATCCGAGCGAATGGACAGGAGCATGCCGCGGCGCGTCTGGGCATCGAGCACCGCGGTGCCGGTCGAGCCCTGGTCGAGCAGCACGTCGGCATTGCCCGAAATACTGGTGAGCGGCGTACGCAGATCGTGCGAGATGGAGCGCAGCAGGTTGGCGCGCAGCTGCTCGTTTTTGGCGAGCACCGCCGCCTCCTCGCGGGCCTCCATGGCGCGGGCGCGATCGAGTGCCAGCTCGCCTTCGCTCACGATGGCATCGGCAAGTGTCCGTTCCTCGTGCGTTAGCACATCGGGCTCGGCAACGATAGCCAGCACGCCCACCACCGAGGCGGGGTCGCCCGAGCGCACCATAGTGTCGCCCGAACGCACCGTCAGGTATATGCCGTAGAACGCCGAGCCGCCATAGGTGGCATCGAGTGGCGTTCCCACATAGGCGGACGCCGAGAGCCGCGGCGGCATCTGCGGCGCCAGTTCGTGCACCGGTGCCGCATCGCCCACAGCTGTGTACGTCGCACGCGGCAGCAGGTCATCATCGTCGGCGTCGGCGCTGTACCACACGACCGGACAGCCCGAAAGACGCGCCAGCTGCGTTGCCATGGCATGGACAATCTGCTGCTGATCGGCGCACCGCTGCAGCATGCGGTTGGTCTCGAGTACCATATGCGTGCGACGGTCGCTGGCGGCAGCCTGTGCCAAGGCGCGGCGCAGGGCCAACGCAATCGAGCTCGACACAAGCGAGACCACGAACATGATGAAGAACATGCCGGGATAGCCGCGGTCGATAAGCGACAGCGAGTAGCGCGGGTCGATAAACAAGAAGTTGTAGAGTGCCACGGCGGCAGCCGAGCTCAGCAAGCAATACAGGCGACTCCAGGTAAAGAATGCGCACAGCTGAACGGCGAACACATAGACGATCATGATGCTCGGCGCGAGACCCGGATGGTCGAGCAGCGCGCCCACAATCGTCGCCGCGACCAGCAGCCCCACCGATACGCAGGCGTCATACAGAGGAGTGCGGCGCGTCAGCGTTGTGCGCCGCCACCAAAAGCTATCGGCAATATCGCCGTCCGTACGGACGTCCATCAGCGCCCCGCCCCTCTCTCAAAAACAAAAACCACCACAAAGGGGACAGGCACCTTTGTGGTGGTTTCCCCTTGTGGTGGTTCCAAGTGTATAGCCTTTACAGCCTGCGGTCGTTAGACAAACAGCACGTGCGCGAGCAGGGCGCACACGCACACCGCTCCAAATACCAATGCCACGATCGAAATCACGCGATCGACCATGTCCATGTTGGCCCGATTCGTAAAGAACCGATCTTCGGCGGCGTCGACGCGCGCCTCACGGACGTCAAGTGTCCTTGCATCCATGTTTACCTCCCCGGCTTTAGTTTTGCTCATCGATAACCAACTCCGTGTAGTCTCCGTCGGCTACGGGCGCTCGTTGGGGGCAAGGCGCTGCATCTTGCTCACGGCCTTAAACTTGGTGAACAGCGGCACGTACTCAAAGCTCACGTTGGAGTTCTCCAGGCCGTACCAGCGTGCAGGCGTGCCGGCGGCGCGGCGGATGATGTACTTGAGCGTGATGGCCGTACGCTCGCTCGGCTCCACGTCGCTTTCGGGCGCCAGAAGCTTACGGATCATGACGAACTTGAACGTACCGATGTTGCCCGGATCCTTGTAGACCGAGTAGTCATGCGTCTGCGGCGGCAGCTCGCCGGTGGCAGCCAGGTCCTGAACAACCTGACGCAGGTAGGCATTGACGCGCTGGTTGATCTTGTAGCCCAGGTACAGATGCACGCGGAACACGTAGTCGGTGCCGAACGTCTCGACCGAATAGGCAAAGGTATGCGGCTCGTCCATGGTCTCGACGTTCACGAACCACCAGGCGCGAGCGCGCTTGGGATGCTTGTCCAAGATCGAGTAGACGATATCACGGTCGATGTAGTCGGTATGGGTGTCCTTGGTCAGGTACACGATGTTGTCGCTCATGCGCTCGTAACGGTCGTCGTCGCGCAGACGCTTGAGCTGCGGCAGGTAGCTACGCAGCGGCAGCAGCGTAAACTGGCGCTGCTCGACCGCCGTGCCGTTGTACCAGCACACCATAATGCCCATGATGAGTGCAGCCATGAGGATGGTGAAGTAGCCGCCGTGGAAGAACTTGGTGAGCGAGCTCACAAAGAAGAAGCCTTCGAGCAAAAGGAAGAAGGCCGCGAAGATCCACGGAGCAACCTTGAGCTTGCGCTCCTCGTGCAGGTAGAAGAAGAGCAGCAGCGTGGTGCACATCATAGTCAGCGTAATGGCAAGGCCGTAGGCGGCTTCCATATGCGCCGAGTTCTGGAACAGCAGCACCACGATGACGCAGCCGACAAGCATGACGTTGTTGACCATGGGGATGTAGAGCTGGCCTTTGGTCTCGGCAGGGTAGAAGACCTGCATGTGCGGCATGAGGTCCAGACGGCTGGCCTCGGACACCAACGAGAATGCACCGGTGATGAGCGCCTGCGAGGCAATGATGGCCGCCACGGCCGAAAGCACGATGGCAAAGGGGCGCAGGGGCTCGGGAA
>URWM01000060.1 GCA_900551655.1 uncultured Collinsella sp. | reverse complement strand
GGCTATGCCAAGCTGGAACATTCATATCGCTCAGACGGAGCGTTTGCTGGAGCGCACCGGTGCGCTTGCCAATAGCGTGCGCGACCGCAATGCCTTTTTGTTTGGCTGCGTGGTTCCGGATATCTTCGTGGGCTATATGGTCCCTGGCATCGCCGATCCCATCCCGTACCGCATTACGCACTTTGCAAAGCCCGAGCCTATCCCTAAGCCGCGCGAGCACGAGTTCTGGGATACCTATGTGGCGCCGCTGCTTAAAGGTGCACCCGCGGGCGAACCTGCTGAGGCCACCTCGATTGTCGAGGAGCGCGAGCGACTCAATCGGGTGCATTATCCCCAACGTTACAAGGACGCCGAGCCGGTTGTCGGTCCCGGTGCTAGCGAGCTTTCGCTCGCGCCCGATGACGTGGCGCAGTCGCTGCTCGATCTGACGCTGGGTGTTTGGTCTCACCTCGTGGCCGATACCGTGTGGAACACCCGCGTGAACCAGTACCTGGAGGCGCACGGCGGCAAGCCGTGCGAGGAATTCCGCATTAAAAAGCAAGGCGACTTTGACTGGTTTGGCAAGACGCTCGGCATTGTTTCGATTCCGCGCGCGACCGATCGCCTGTATACTGCGGCGACGCGTTTTGGTCAGTATCCCATCCATAAGGAGTATGTGCTCAAGACCATTGGCGTTATGCACGAGATTGTACGCGAAAACCCCGGCGAGCCCGATCATCCGCCGTATCGCTTGCTAACCGAGGAGTTTTTCGATGCAACGTTTACCGAGGTCGTCGAGCTGACCGAGGCGGGATTTGCGGCTCGCGTTGCTGCTTCTGACGTTCCCGCAGTCCCCCTGATCGCTAGCTGCTAGCCGGCCGGCTTGACGGCGAACAGCTCATCCCAATCGACCAATAGCTCCCGTCGAAGGGTTTCTGCGGCGGTGCGTTCCTGATCGGTCTTTGGGATGTAGGGGAGCCCCGCCTTTTTATGGATGAGCTCGGCGATGTTGTTAAAGCTCTTCGTGTCTTTGATTTGCTCATAGGTTATCTGGATAACGTCATAGCCCATGCTTGTGAGGGCGGTGGTGCGCTCGGCATCGGAGAGACTTGCGGCTTCGCTGTCATGGGCGGAGCGGCCTTGGCATTCCAAAATGACGCCCATGCTGTCGGTGTTGCTCTCTATGAGGATATCGGCGTAGCAGCAGGTTTTGTCATACAGTGAGCGTGCGGCGTTGCTGAGTGGGATGCGCACGTTGTTTGCGATGTTGATGCCCATGCCGCCCTCGTCGCGGGGGAGCGAGACAAGCATGGAAGTCTGTACTTCAAAGGGCGAGGCGGTCTGCCCCGTCATGTGCTCGGCCGCCCAGCGCAGTTGTTTAACGCCGCGCAGGCCTGCGGCCTGCTTGGCGAACGCGGCGATATCCGCTGCGCTGAGGAGCGGTGGGCGCTTCCACAGGTTGGTGTCATTGCCCTTGGTGTCGTTAACTCGCTCCCAGCCGCAGTTGAGTGGAATGAGCTTAAGCGAAATGGCTTCATCGAGTTGTTGTTGCGTTCGCTCGCAGGGCTTAAACACTGCAAAGGAGCCGCACATCTCGTAGCAAGCCATGAGTAACTGGTTGCGTGAGACCTGCGTAGCAAGGTTGAGCAGCGTAAACTCGGGCGACGTGACATCAAATCCATGCTCAGTCTGCCTAAACGACCCAGGAGACGGCTCTTGGGTTAGCAGACGGCTATGAAATAGCTTTCCGTTCGCGCGCTGTTTTCTTTCGCCCACGAATCTCCAAACTGGTGTGCCGAGCAAGTCTTTAAATACTGGTTGTTTTGAGTAATGCACCAAGCGATGGTCATGGTCGGGCGGCAGGATTGCCGGATAGAGTCCCAGTATCTGGGGCGGGATGCGATAGTACTGAAAAGCCGTGGGTCCGCAGGCAAGAAATGACATAGCGATCCGATCGTTTGAGCGTAGTTTGGGCTAGAAAAGCTATCGGTTTCGGAAGCGCGGGGAAAAAGACAAACAGGCAAAGCACAAGCGGTATTTGAGCCAACTTTATCAGGGGTTTTGTTGAAATAAAAGGGCTTGTGCTCGGAGGTAAGCAATTTTTCCCCGCACTTCCGAAAACGCGGTCGATCTGACTCTTGCTAAAACGATTTAGCAGCGTCGGTTAAGGTGCGGGTTTGCCACCGGGCGAACACTTTTAGCGCTTGGGGCTTTATTTTTTGGGCCTCGGAGGGCGGATTTCGCGCTTTTGGTAAAGAAATGGGTGCGTGTCATGCCGTGCGGTAGGCATCGGCGCACAGAAAAAGGGCCCGGAAGGCTTTGCCTTCCGGGCCCTTTGCAATGCAAGTGTGCTTGCAAGTACGACTTAGCGCACCTGAGCGACGTAAGCGACGTTGGTCGAGGAGACCTTGTCCTCGAGCTGGACGCTCATGCGGGGATCGCCAGCGGTGGCGACGGTCAGGTCGCCGGCCTCGACGTAGCCGAGCTCCTTAGCGGTCTCGATTGCCTTGACGATCGTGCCGTTGACGGTGCCCTGGGTAATCTCGGCCTGGTGCGGGATAACGCCCCAGTACATGATCATCTGCTGGACGGCCCACTCGTGGCGGGAGAACGCGCAGATCGGCATGTTGGGACGGAAGTGCGAGATCAGGCGAGCGGTACGACCGGTGGTCGTCGGCACGGTGATGCACTTGGCGCCAACGGTGGTGGCCATGTTCACAGCGGACATACCCACAACGTTGTTGACAACACGGGTGCCGTGGGCATCGGCCGGAACCTCGAGCGGAGCGTGAGCCGGGAGGTACTTTTCGGTCTCGAGAGCAATGCTGGCCTGCATCTTAACGGCCTCGACCGGGTACTTACCGGCAGCGGACTCGCCAGAGAGCATAACGGCGTCGGTGCCGTCGTAAATGGCGTTAGCAACGTCGGCAACCTCGGCGCGCGTCGGGCGCGGGTTCTGCTGCATGGAGTCGAGCATCTGCGTAGCGGTGATAACGGGCTTGTAGGCCGCGTTGCACTTGGCGATGATCTCCTTTTGGATGTGGGGAACGAGCTCGGGCTTGATCTCGATGCCCAGGTCGCCACGGGCGACCATGATGCCGTCGGAAGCCTCGAGGATCTCGTCGAAGTTCTCGACGCCCAGGGCGCACTCGATCTTCGGGAAGATCGTCACGTGCTCGCCGCCGTTCTCGCGGCAAAGCTCGCGGATGCCGCGGACGGACTCGCCGTCACGGATGAAGGAAGCGGCGATGTAGTCGATGTTCTCGGTCAGGCCAAAGAGGATGTCCTGACGATCGCGCTCGGTGATGGCGGGCAGCGAGATGTTGACGTTGGGCATGTTGACGCCCTTGCGCTCGCCGATCAGGCCGTCGTTCTTAACGACGCAGGTCATGTCCTGGCCGTCGACGGACTCGACCTCGAGGGCAACCAGGCCGTCATCGATCAGGATGAGGGAGCCCTTCTCGACCTCGGAGGGCAGAGCCAGGTAGTCGAGGGAGATGTGCTCAGCGGTGCCGTGGAAATCCTCGGACGTGGGCTGAGCGGTGACGACGATCTTGTCGCCGGTCTTGACGGCAACCTTCTTGCCGTCGACCAGAAGGCCGGTGCGGACCTCGGGGCCCTTGGTGTCGAGCAGGATGCCGACGGGCAGACCGAGCTCCTTGGAAATACGACGGACGCGCTCGATGCGACCGTGGTGCTCGTCGTAGGATCCGTGCGAGAAGTTAAAACGGGCGACGTTCATGCCCGCCTTGATCATCTCGCGGATGGTCTCGTCGCTATCGCAGGCGGGACCCATGGTGCATACAATCTTGGTGCGCTTGTACATTCAGACCTCCATCTGACATCGTCTTGCGCTGATAGATAAACCATAAGAAATAAAACTGAGATGATTATAACGAAATGCCGACCGAATACCCCAAAAAATCGACCGTATGCCGAATTAGAAGTTCATTTTTTGCGGAAAAACGGTATATGCAAAAACTTTACCAACCGTTCTAACCGCTGCTATCTGGGCGATATTTTAGTTCGATGATGCGTCGAAGAAAAAACGTTTTATCAATGTTGAGCATCACACTGTCTGCACCGTTGCGCCTGTGCCGTGTTTCCAGATGGAATGTTTTGGCTAGACGCGCCGCTTTGGGGTACCATAGCTCCACTATCAACTGCCGCTCAGCACGGCAGCCTTGATGAGCCCTTGCCCTTCTCCTGGGAATTATGATCGGGCATCAATCTGCTGAGTGGCCCGAATCCCAGGAGGGGACTCTATATGCAAAAGGAATACCTGTCCGCCGCGGCGGAGGTGCTCAGCGACCAGGGTGTCGATGAGAACCTTGGCCTGAGCAACGACGAGGCGTCGTCGCGCCTCGCCAAGACAGGCCCTAACAAGCTTGAGGAAGCCGAGAAGACGCCGCTGTGGAAGCGTTTCTTTGAACAGATGGCTGACCCTATGGTCATCATGCTGATCGTGGCCGCGGTTATCAGCGCGCTCACGGGCATGGTCAAGGGCGAGACGGACTTTGCCGATGTCGCCATCATCATGTTCGTCGTTATCGTCAACTCGGTGCTGGGCGTGGTCCAGGAAGCCAAGAGCGAGGAGGCCCTCGAGGCCCTGCAGGAGATGAGCGCGGCGCAGTCCAAGGTGCTGCGCGACGGCAAGCTCGTGCATCTGCCGAGCGCCGAGCTCGTGCCCGGCGACGTGATCATGCTCGAGGCGGGCGACTCGGTCCCGGCCGACTGCCGCGTCCTCGAGAGTGCCACGATGAAGATCGAAGAGGCCGCGCTGACTGGCGAGTCCGTGCCGGTCGAGAAGCACGCAGGCGGGATCGAGCTCGCGGCAGGTACCGATGACGTGCCCCTGGGAGACCGCAAGAACATGTGCTACATGGGCTCCACCGTGGTGTACGGCCGTGGCCGCGCCGTCGTGGTCGGCACCGGCATGGATACCGAGATGGGTAAGATCGCCGGTGCCCTGGCCGAGGCCAAGGAAGAGCTCACGCCGCTGCAGGTGAAGCTCGCCGAGCTCAGCCGCATCCTTACCATTATGGTTATCGTCATCTGCGTCGTGATCTTTGGCGTCGACATCCTGCGCCACGGCGTGGGCAACGTTCTCACCGACCCGACTGCCCTGCTCGACACCTTTATGGTCGCCGTTTCGCTCGCCGTCGCCGCCATCCCCGAGGGCCTGGTCGCCGTCGTGACCATCGTCCTTTCGCTCGGCGTGACCAAGATGGCCAAGCGCCAGGCGATCATCCGCAAGCTCTCTGCTGTCGAGACCCTCGGCTGCACGCAGACCATCTGCTCCGACAAGACCGGTACCCTTACTCAAAACAAGATGACCGTCGTCAAGCACGAGCTCGCTGCGCCCAAGGAGAAGTTCCTGGCCGGCATGGCGCTGTGCTCCGATGCTCAGTGGGACGAGGAACTGGGCGAGGCCGTGGGCGAGCCGACCGAGTGTGCGCTCGTCAATGATGCCGGCAAAGCTGGTCTTACTGGCCTGACTGCCGAGCACCCGCGCGTGGGCGAGGCCCCGTTCGACTCGGGCCGTAAGATGATGTCCGTGGTCGTCGAGACCCTGGACGGCGAGTACGAGCAGTACACCAAGGGCGCGCCCGACGTGGTGATCGGCCTGTGCACCCATATCTACGAGGGCGATAAGGTTGTGCCCCTGACCGAGGAGCGTCGTGCCGAGCTCGTGGCAGCCAACAAGGCCATGGCCGACGAGGCCCTGCGCGTGCTGGCGCTGGCGAGCCGCACCTACACCGAGGTTCCCGCCGACTGCAGCCCCGCTGCGCTCGAGCATGACCTGGTCTTCTGCGGCCTGTCCGGTATGATCGACCCGGTCCGTCCCGAGGTGGCCGACGCTATCCGCGAGGCGCACGACGCCGGTATCCGCACCGTCATGATCACGGGCGACCACATCGACACCGCCGTGGCCATCGCCAAGCAGCTGGGCATCGTCGCCGATCGCAGCCAGGCCATCACCGGTGCCGACCTCGATCGCATGAGCGACGAGGAGCTCGACGCTCACATCGAGGACTACGGCGTGTACGCCCGCGTCCAGCCCGAGCACAAGACCCGCATCGTCGAGGCTTGGAAGTCGCGCGACCAGATCGTCGCCATGACGGGCGACGGCGTCAACGATGCCCCGTCCATCAAGCGCGCCGACATCGGCGTGGGCATGGGCATCACCGGCACCGACGTTACCAAAAACGTCGCTGATATGGTGCTCGCCGACGACAACTTCGCCACCATCATCGGTGCCTGCGAAGAGGGCCGTCGCATCTACGACAACATCCGCAAGGTCATCCAGTTCCTGCTTTCGGCCAACCTTGCCGAGGTCTTCTCGGTGTTTATCGCCACGCTCATCGGCTTTACCATCTTCCAGCCGGTGCAGCTGCTGTGGGTGAACCTGGTCACCGACTGCTTCCCCGCGCTCGCGCTGGGCATGGAGGACGCCGAGGGCGACATCATGAAGCGCAAGCCGCGCAACGCCAAGGACGGTGTCTTTGCCGGACATATGGGTCTGGACTGCGTGGTCCAGGGTCTGATCATCACCGCGCTGGTGCTGGCGAGCTTCTTTGTGGGCGTGTACTTTGACATGGGCTACATCCACATCGCCGATATGATCGCCGGCAATGCCGACGAGGAAGGCGTGATGATGGCGTTCATCACGCTCAACATGGTCGAGATCTTCCACTGCTTTAATATGCGCAGCCGTCGTGCGTCGCTGTTCACCATGAAGAAGCAGAACAAGTGGCTGTGGGCTTCCGCCGCGCTGGCACTGGTGCTGACGGTGATCGTGACCGTGCAGCCGACGCTTGCCGAGATGTTCTTTGGCCCCGTGACGCTTGAGCTCAAGGGCGTTGTAGCCGCACTGGGCCTGGCCTTCCTGATCATTCCGCTGATGGAGATCTACAAGGCGATCATGCGCGCGGTGGAGAAAGAGTAGCGCACTCGTCCGGGCCCGCCCCACGCCCTTTCTCCCTCACTGGTCCTCGCGCTTCGCGCTGTGGAATCGTTCGGGAGAAAGGGCTTCCGGGGCGGGCCCTGCGGTATCCTTGCTGGCTTTTCTCCCGCGCGGATGATAAAGGGCTGAGGGAAAGTTTGTGAGCTGGTCGGGCTTTGCCCGGCCAGCTCTATTTGATTTAAAATACCTGCTCAGTTGTGATTTATGGTGCTGGGAGGCGCTTGTGGGCAAGGCGAAGGCTAAAGCGAAGAAAAAGACGACGGGGGCGCGGGCTAAGCGTGATTGTCGTCGGAAGCTCGCGACCGAGGCTCCCGTATCTGCCGAGGAGCTGCTGGCAAGCGTGCCGGGACTCGACGCGCTGCAGGACGTTCCGGCGTTTGATGACCTGCCGGTCGATGAAGCCCAGCAGACTGCCTTTGATGATTTCCGCGCACATGCCGAGGAGCCCGAGCAGATGCAGCTTGGCGCCGTTGTGCGCTTGGATCGCGGGTTTCCGCTGGTGGCGACTGCCAACGATACCTTCCGCGCCGAGCATGCCGTGGGGTTTGCCAAGTCGCGCGGCGAGGACGAGGTCCTGCTGCCTGCCGTGGGCGACCGTGTGGCGGTGCGCCGCGCTCCCGGGCACGATATGGGCGTGATCGAGTGCGTACTGCCGCGCCGTACGAGCTTTGAGCGTTGGCGCGGCCGTGCCCGCGGAGAGCGTCAGGTGCTCTGCTCCAACGTGGATTGCGTGCTAATCGTGCAGGCGCTCGGTGCCGGTGAGGTGCTGCTCGACCGCGTGGCGCGCTCGCTGGTGTTGGCGCTCGACTGCGATGCCGAACCGGTGGTGGTGCTCACCAAAGCTGATCGCTGCGATGCCGAGGAGCTCGAGCGCGATCTGGACCGCGTGCGCCGCCTGGTGGGTCCGGACATGCGCGTGATCGTGACGTCCTCTGCCGAGGGGCGCGGCCTGGACGAGGTCCGTGTCTGCGTGCCTGCCGGGAGCTGCGCCATGATTCTGGGCGAGTCGGGTGCCGGCAAGTCGACGCTGCTCAATGCGCTGCTGGGCCACGATACGTTGGCGACTGGCGGTGTGCGCGAACGCGACGACCAGGGCCGTCACACTACCGTCGCGCTGTCTCTTATACACATCTCCGAGCCCACGAGACGTAGAGGCATCTCGTATGC
>URWM01000059.1 GCA_900551655.1 uncultured Collinsella sp. | reverse complement strand
GGTTTATTTTGGCAGGTTTTATCTGGGAAAACGTTACGGTTCTGTCATCGTTGCCCGGCAAAACCACCACCAAGGTGCCTGCCCCTTTGCGGTGGCATGTGGTGGCTAGACGTCGAGGTAGATGCGCTGGGGACGGTCGCGACGAAGGGCAAAGATGATGAGCGCCAGGCCCGCAATCACGAGTGGCAGGCTCAGTAGCTGACCCATGGTGATGACGCCGCCCAGCAGATAGCCCAGCTGCGCATCGGGCACACGCACAAACTCAATGAGGAAGCGGACGATGCCGTAACCCATCACAAACACGCCCATAAACGTGCCTTGGGGCAGTAGCGGCTTTTTGCGGCTGAGCACCTGCAGAATGCAAAAAAGCACGATGCCCTCAAGAAATGCCTCGTAGAGCTGGGAGGGATGACGCGGCATATCGCCCGCAGTCCCGCCAAAGACCACGCCCCATGGCAGATCGGTCGGCTTGCCCCACAGCTCACCGTTGACAAAGTTGGCACAACGGCCCAGACACAAGGCCAGCGGCGCGCCGATGACAGCAAGATCGGCCAACGTCCATGCGTCGAGTTTATACATGCGGCACACGATGATGCCGCCGATAATGCCGCCCACCAAACCGCCATGGAAACTCATGCCGCCCTCGTTGGTGGCAAAGATCTCGAGCGGATGCGCCCAGTAGTAGCCGTCGCCGTAAAAGATGACGTAGAACAGACGGGCGCCAATGATAAGGCCAAAGACCACGCCGACCACGACACTCGTCAGGTCGTCAATCGTGATGTTAAAGCCCCAGCGACGCTGTGTGCGGTACATGACGACCGCCGTAACCAGGGCGCCGACCACGTAGGCCAGGCCATACCAGTAGATGGTGATGGGCCCCGCCGAAATCGCGACGGGATCAAGCATATGGTAGAAGTCGTTGAGCATGTCGACCCTCCTACTCCCTACATACAAATGCGGCCGCGGGCCTTACGCTCGCAGCCGCATATTTGGGCGTAACGTCTATGCGGAGTATGCCGTCCGCAGCTTTCGCATCTTAGAACGGCGCGTACTCGTCGTACAGGTCGTCGGTCTCGCCGGAGGCATTGACCTGCTCGACACGGGTAACGCCGGGCACATGCTCCTTCAGGATGCGCTCAATACCCATGGACAGGGTCAGCGAGCTCATGGGGCAGCCGGCGCAAGCGCCCTGCAGCTCCAGTTTGACGACGCCCTCGTCGTCAACGCCCACATACTCCATATCGCCGCCGTCGGCCTGCAGGTTGGGGCGAATCTCTTCAAGAACCTTCTTAAGCAGCTCTTCGTTAACAGCCACAGGGGCTCCTTTCTCACAATTACGCGGGCGCGCCCGCGGACAGAAGCTATGTTACTACAGCCGTGTACCCGCTCACGAGCCGTCCATGCGCGCAGACGCGACTTTCACGAGTAGTCAATTTGGGACGGGGCTCTTTTGGCTGCCTTTTGTTGCCAGCTGGCGTTGCCACGCGCTACTGCTGAGCCTGCCCCTCGGTGCCGATGTGAACATCGACGATAACCTGGCGGTAGCTGATGCCGCAGGAGTCGAGGATGCGGCGGCTGATGCGTCCGTCATCGGTGTCGGCGTACTTGTTGTCCAGGTAGACAACCTCGCCCACGCCCACCTGCGCCAAAATCTTGGCGCAGTCGTGGCACGGGAACAGCGTGACGTAGACCGTGGAACCCTCAAGATCTTTGAGCGAGCCACGGTAGTTGAGCACGGCGTTTGCCTCGGCATGCACCACGTAGTTGTGCTTGTCCTGCAACGGGTCGTCGCTCGTGCCCCACGGGAAAAAGTCGTCATTGAGCGCCGAGGGCGTACCGTTGTAGCCCACCGAAAGGATGCGGTGGTTGGTGCTGGCGATGCACGCACCCACCTGCGTGTTGGGGTCCTTGCTGCGGCGCTGCGCGGCAATGGCCACGCTCATAAAGAACTCGTCCCAGCTAATGACGTCCAGGCGCTTGCCTGACGAAGTTTGATGAAGATCGTCCGACATGGCAGACACCTCCGTAATCGCAATAGTTTGACCCATTGTAGCAGGTGAAAGGTGGAGACGTTTGTCCCACCGGCGCCCTCACTTTTACACGCGGCGGGGCTTTTGGTTGATGCGGTAGAGCTCGGCCAGTCCTCGCAGCGTCAGTGCGTCGTCGACCATCAGGCTATGGCCGACCAGCGACGCGAGTGCCTCGGCATCGTCGCCGGTAATGACGATGGGCACGTCGCCCTCCCCCGCGGCCTTGGTCGCGCGCATCTCGGCGAGCACCATGTCGAGCATGCCGTCGATGCGGGCTACCTCGCCCAAGACCACGCCCGAGCGCATGGCCTCGCGCGTGTTGCGACCGATCACATGCGTTGGCGCCGAAGGCTCGACCTGAGGCAAACGCGCCGCAGCAGCCGAAAGCGAGCGGGCGCCAAGCGCCAGACCCGGCGCGATGACGCCGCCCACAAAGGTACCGTGCGCGTCGATGACCTCGATATTGGTCGTGGTACCCAAGTCGATCACGATGCACGGAGAGCCGTAGACGGCACGAGCCGCCACGGCATCGGCGATGCGGTCGGGGCCGATCTCGGCCGGGTCGTCGTAGTGGACGGGCATGCCGGTCTTGAGGCCCGGCCCCACGGTGAGCACGCGCCCCGTGCAGGTGCGGGAAAGCGCCGTCTTCCATGGGCGCTCGAGCGCCGGCACTACGCAGCTCAGCACTGCGGCTGCGGGAACGAGCACACCCGGCATGCCCGCATCGGCTGACAGCGCGCCCATGACCTGCGTGAGCCTCATGCGCACCTCGTCTGCTGTGATGCTCGACGGCGTGGTGATCTCGCACGTCGCAAGCGGACATTCCTGCGCCGCGGCCGAATCCTCTGCAAACAGGCCAAAGCGAATGAACGTATTGCCCACGTCGACCGTCAATATATATGCACACCCATTAAGCATCGTCGGCGCTCCTTTCGTCTGCCCAGCAGTATATCGCCTACCTAAACCAGTCATCCCAAAATGACTAGCTTGCAGCTATACTGATGCGCGGTCGCACGCGAGCTCACGCGTCGGCCCTTGGTAACCCGACTTCCCGCGCCGTATCCGTAGCGGCGCTTGCGGGGGAAGCGGATATACGCAAAGGAGTTCTATATGAGCAATCCCTCGAACCGCACCTCGATGCGCGGTCAACTCACGCTGCGCGGCGTCGTAATCGGCGTCCTCGGCTGCGTGATCATCACGGCAAGCTCGGCCTACACGGCCCTCAAGATGGGTGCCCTCCCCTGGCCAATCATCTTCGCTGCCGTCATTTCGCTGTTCTTCCTGAAGCTCATGGGCAACGCCAGCCTCAACGAGGCCAACGTCACCCACACCATCATGTCCGCGGGCGCCATGGTCGCCGGCGGCCTGGCGTTTACCATCCCGGGCGCCTGGATGCTGGGCTATGCCGACCAGATTAGCTGGCTCGATATGTTTATCGTGGCACTCGCCGGCACTATCCTGGGTCTGCTGGCCACGGCACTCATCCACCGCCACTTTATCGTAGACGCCGCGTTGGAGTTCCCCACCGGCAACGCCGCAGCTCAAACCCTGCGTGCTACCGAGGCCGGCGGCAAGACCGGCAAGCAGCTCTTTGGCTCCATGGCCATCGCAGGCATCTACAGCGTGCTGCGCGACGCCCTGGGCGTGGTGCCCAGCATGCTGTGCACGCTCAATATCCCCGGCGTGACCTTTGCCATCTACAACTCGCCCATGCTGCTGTCCATCGGCTTCCTCGTGGGCTTCGCCCCCGTCGCGTTCTGGTTTGCCGGCGCGCTGCTGGGCAACTTTGGCATCATCGTCGGCGGCACCGCTGCCGGCCTGTTCGATATTGCGACCGCGCAGGGTATCGTCAAGTCACTCGGTATGGGCCTTATGATGGGCTTTGGCGTCGCTGTCGTCCTTAAAGACATCCTGCCGCAGGTCGCCGGCATCGTCCGCGGCCTCGCCGCCGACAGCTCCACCGACACCGACGAGCAGTCGCTCATCTCGGGCTCGCTTAAGCTCGACGCCGGCATCATCGGCCTGGGCACCGCCGCCATTGCCGTGATCGTAGCCATCGCGCTCGACCTTGGCCCCGTTCCGGCCGTCATCGTCACGCTGTTCACCTTTGTCACCACCATCATGAGCGCGCAGAGCTGCGGCCAGACGGGCATCGACCCCATGGAGATCTTTGGCCTCATCGTTATGCTCATCGTGGCTGCCTTCGCACAGATCGCTCAGGTCAAGCTGTTCTTTATCGCCGGCATCGTAGCCGTGGCGTGCGGCCTTGCGGGCGACGTCATGAACGACTTTAAGGCCGGCGCCGTGCTGGGCACCAACCCGCGTGCGCAGTGGATCGGCCAAGCCATCGGCGGCATCGTGGGCGCCCTGGTCGCCGCAGCCGTCATGGTCGCGCTCGTCACCGCCTATGGCCCGGACGCCTTTGGCCCCGACAAGAGCTTTGTTGCCGCGCAAGCAAGCGTCGTCGCCACCATGGTCTCGGGCATCCCGAGCGTGCCGTGGTTCGTTGGCGGCTTTATCGCCGGCATCGTCATGTACTGGCTCGGCATTCCGGCCATGATGATCGGCCTGGGCGTGTACCTGCCGTTCTACATGTCGCTCACGGCTTTCCTGGGCTCCTGCGTCAAGCTCGCCTACGACAAGTGGGCCGCTCGCCGCGACGCCGAGGCCGGTCTTTCGGACGAGGAGAAGGCTGCCAAGGATGCCGCCTTCCAGGAGCAGGGCCTGGTCGTTGCCAGTGGCTTGCTGGGCGGCGAGTCCGTCGTCGGGGTTATCCTGGCGTTTGTCTCCGTGGGATTGAGCCTGCTGGGCTAAACCCAACAACAACGTATCCGTGCAGAGCGCGGGGTCGGAGACCATCCGGCCCCGCGCTTTTTTGTATCTACCGAAACCCTCGGCTTCAACCACATTTGACGCGTCCCCTTTACCTACTCGTCTAAGTTTCACGTCAAGATGACCACCCCGCCTGCCGCGGTGTAGAGTAGAGGCAGCGGGCGCGATGCATGGCCCGCGGCGGAGCGAGGTGAACATGAAACTCGATAACCAGCAGCTCAAGCGACTGCGCGAGCGCCATCACCGGCGCCACGGCATCCGCCCTGCCTATAGCGAGGTCGTGGAGAACGCCGGCCGCTTCCTGAGGCGCGCATTCAACATTCGCGAGGGTCGCGCCCCCTATCACGTGATTCGCAAGCGCTTTGTAAACGGGGCGCGCCTGACCGGCTCGCACCTGTGCATCCTCATTATCGCCATGCTCATCGCGAGCATCGGTCTCGATATCGATTCGGACATCGCCATTGTGGGCGCCATGCTCATCTGTCCGCTCATGGGCTCGGTCCTTGCCATGGCATACGGCATCGCCACGCTCGACCGCGATATTACCGTCGAGGCCATTGCCGGCCTCGCGCTGCAGATGGTCCTTTGCCTGATCACGTCCACGCTGTATTTTAAGCTCTCGCCCCTTGGCACCACCACGGCCGCCATCATCGACAACTCGACACCGACTGTGTGGGACCTTGCCGTCGCGCTCGCGGGCGGCTTTGCAGGCGGGCTGGGCAACTCGCGCGACCAGGAACCCGCCACGCTCATCGCCGGCGTGGCCGTGGCGACCGCGCTCATGCCGCCCCTGTGCGCGGCGGGTTATGGCATTGCCATCGCAAGCGGGTCGCTGTTTCTCTCGGCGCTTTACGAGTTTGGCATCAACGTGGTCTTTATCGCACTGGCTGCCGAAGCCGTACTACTTCTATTGCGTGTGCCGCTCAAGCGCGACCTTAACGGCGACGGCATTGTGACCGCCGAGGAAAATGCCGAGGTCGACGAGCTGTCGCGCAAAGTGCGCCGCCGCATCATCGTGGGCACGGTGATCTTTGCCATCCCCTGCATCGTTATGACCGCGGGGTCTATTGGCTCGGCGCAGGCCGGCGTGCAGGACGGCTACGGCGTCACCGAAACCACGCGCGAGCTTGCCGCAGTGCTGCCGGGCTTTAAGGGTTACACCGTCGCCGTCGAGACCTCGGCCGCCGAAGGCGACGAGGAGGGCATCGTCGAGCGCGAGATTGTCGCCCATGTGACGACAAGCGAGGCGCTTGGGGCACACGACCGTCACGTCGCCCGCAAGCTCATCGACCTCAACGTACCCGAGCTCGATCGCGTGGAGTTTGACGTGAAGTGATGCGGGACGCGAGGTAGGCCCGGCACGAGCGCGCGCAGCCGCGGGGCACAGGCACAGCCGAGCGCAGCGCTACAGCTCGTACTTGTACACGCGGTAGATGTACTTCTCGGCTTCCATCTCGTAGGTGGCGATGGGCAGTCCATAGCGATCGTACTCGGTGAAGGTCTTGGCCTGGCCCGAAGCCACGAGCATACTATTCGAATCGCCGACGCGCTGCGCACTGCTGACGTAGCCCGAGAACGGCACCGCGATCTGGTCCTCGAGCTCGTAGGTGCGTGCGGTCTCGTCCACCGCGAACACGCGCCCAAACGAATGCGTGCCCTTGCTGTAATCAGTCACTACCGCGGCGCCCAGCTGGCCCCAGTCGAACTTGGGATAGCTTTCTGCCGCACCAAAGTTGTTGTCGTATAGCAGCACCTGGTAGCGACCAATCGCGGTCGTCTCGTCATTTGGCAGATAGGTCAAACTGTGCTGGCCTGCGTTGAGCGAAAAATCGCCTTGGGCCCGCAGCAACTTGTCCTCAAAGCCCGGACCGGCCCAAAAATCGGGCAAGCCCACGGAAGGCTGTAGCAAGGTCATTTGCGCAACATATGTTCAGCAAAAACGGGTGGTAACCGGCACGGCTACCACCCGTTTGCCTCATATCTAGCCCAAAGCAGGCCAGTTACTTCTTAATGCCGCGTCCCAGACGCTCGGCGACCGATGCAACGGCCTCTTCGCTAGCCGGCCCGCAGCTCACGCAGCCGTCATGGGCACGCATCTGGCCGGTGACCTCGTCCATCGCGAGCGGTGCCACCTTCTCGAGCTTAAAGCCCTTGCCGGCGCGCATGTTCTCCTTGGCCACGCTGATCATGAGCTTGATGCGGTTGAGCTGGTTGACCTCGGACGCACCGGGGTCGTAGTCCACCGCGACGATGTTGCTCTCGGGATGCTGGCGGCGCAGCTCCTTAATCACGGCCTTGCCCACCACGTGATTGGGCAGGCATGCGAAGGGCTGCGTGCAGATGATATTGGGTGCGCCATGGTCGATCAGGTCGAGCATCTCGGCCGTGAGCAGCCAGCCCTCGCCCATGTTGTTGCACACCGAAAGCACCGTGCGGGCCTTGTCGGCCATGGTGCCGATGCGCTCGGGCGCCTCAAAGCGGCGCAGCATGTCGTCCTCGTCCATGGGGACGGTGAGGCCGGCGCGGCACACGGGCACGCCCATGAAGTCGATGTCAACCGCGCGCTGGTCAAAGGGCACGCCGCACTTGCCAGCAGCCGCGGCCACGCGCCCCCAGTTGGCGTCATGGCCAAAGATGGCTGCCTTGGTAAGATTGGAGGTAATGACGGATTTGCTTAAAATCACAGCCTCCTCTTTGGATTTCGCATGGATGACCTTGCACTCGAAAAGAGCGGTCGCGCCCTCTCCGTCCCCGGCCATGGTCTTTGCCAGGGTCTCGTTTACCTGATAAAGGGCCTTCACAAAAGTCTCATAATCTTCGTTTTCCTCAGTGATCTCCGGGTTGCCTGCCAGACCGTTTGCCAGCAGAAGAGCCGTGTCGTTGGTGGAGGTATCGCCATCCACAGAGATCATATTATAGGTATCTTTTACCACAGAGCTTAAAGCCTTCTGGAGAAGCTCTCTGGAAATCGCCACGTCCGTCATGATAAAGGCCAGCATCGTACACATGTTGGGATGGATCATGCCGGAGCCCTTGCTCATAGCGCCGATGGTCACATTCTTTCCGCCGAGCGTAAACTCGATGGCAGTCTCTTTCTTGATCGTGTCGGTGGTCATGATGGACTCAGCCGCCAGGGTGCCTGCCGCTTTTGTGTCAGAGAGCAGAGGGATCATTTTTTCCACGCCGCCCTTGATCTTGTCCATCGGAAGCTGGCGTCCGATGACGCCGGTGGAAGCCACGAGAATCTGATCCTGTCTCTTATACACATCTCCGAGCCCACGAGACGT
>URWM01000058.1 GCA_900551655.1 uncultured Collinsella sp. | reverse complement strand
AGAGACAGAATCTTGACTATGCCGCCTCGACGCCCATGCGCGCCGAGGCGCTCCTTGCGCAGCGCGAGTACGACGACAGCGAGCTTGCCGGCGTTAACCCCAACTCGCTGCATTCGCTCGGCCGCAAGGCCGCTGCGCGCCTAGAAGTGGCGCGTCGCGAGATTGCCCGTAGCTTTGGCGCACGCGTTCGCCCGTCCGAGATCATTTTGACCAACGGCGGCACCGAGGCAAACCAGCTGGCGCTCCTCGGACTTGCCGAGGGCGCTCGTCAGCGCGATCGTAAGCGCGACCGCGTAATCGTGTCGGCGATCGAGCACGATTCGATCCTAGACAACCTTCCGCTGCTGCGAGCCGCGGGCTTTACCGTCGACCTGGTACAGCCCTGCCGTGCGGGCTACATTGAGCCCGCTGCGTTGAGCGACTTGTTAGGCGACGACGTGGCGCTCGTGAGCATTATGGTCGCCAATAACGAGACCGGTGTGGTACAGCCCATCCGCGAGCTTGCCGCCGCCGCTCATGCTGCCGGCGCCTTGTTTCATACCGATGCCATTCAGGGTTATCTGCATATTCCGCTCGATGTGCAAGAGCTGGGCGTTGACGCCATGACCGTTGCCGCACACAAGATTGGCGGCCCCGTGGCCTCCGGCGCGCTCTACCTTAAGAACCGCACGCCGTTGCGCCCCCGCATCTTCGGCGGCGGACAGGAGGCCGGCCGTCGTGCCGGCACGCAGGACCTGCGCACGCAGCTGGCTTTTGCCGCTGCCGCCTCCGCGCTATTGCCGACCGTGGCCCAGGAGCGCGCGGCGCTGCAGGCCCTGTCCGATAAGCTCTACGCCACGCTCACGGCCCATCCGCGCATTCATGCCACGATGGGCGACTACGCGCAGGCCAATCGCCTGCCCGGCATGGTTTCGATCTACGTTGACGGCATGGACTCCGAGGAGCTCATCATTAAGCTCGACGCCGCCGGCTTTGAGGTTTCGGCCGGCTCGGCATGCTCGAGCGGCAGCATGGACCCAAGCCATGTGCTCAGCGCCATGGGCATTGGCCGCGAGCAAGCATTGGGCGCGCTGCGCATCTCGTTCGATGACCGCGTGAACCCGGGCGACCTGGACGACTTTGCCCAGACGCTGCTCTCGATCGTGGGTGCCGCATGATCGTCGCCGAACTCGAGCGTGCCCTGCTCGCACGCTATCCCAAGGCAGATGCCGAGAGCTGGGACCATGTAGGCCTTTCCGTGGGCGACCCTGCCGCCGAGATTACCGGCGTGGCCTGCGCACTCGACGCGACCGAAGCCAACGTGCACCGCGCCCAAGAGGCCGGTGCCAACGTGTTGTTGACACATCATCCTATCTACATCAAAGCACCCGAGGCGTTTTGCCCGGCGGATGCGTCGCACCCCCAATGCAGCGCGGCGCTCTACGAGGCCGCCCGCTGCGGCGTGAGCATTATTTCGCTCCATACCAACCTGGACCGCTCGCACGAGGCACGCACGTATTTGAACGAGCTTCTGGGCGTCGCGCCCGTGAGTTCGCTGGAGCATGTGAACGACCCCGAGTCGACCGGCCTGGGTGCGCTTTCAACGCTCGACAATCCGTGCACGCTGCGCGATCTTGCCGCTCGTGCTGCCACGGCCTTCGAAAGCGATCCACGCGTATGGGGCGATGCCGAGCGCCCGTGCCGCACCGTCGCCATTCTGGGCGGCTCCCTCGGCGACTTTGGCGAGCTTGCCATCGCCGCCGGTGCGGATGTCATCGTGACCGGAGAGGCGGGCTACCACGTGGCACAAGACCTTGCCTTGCGTGGGTTGCCGGTCATCTTGCTCGGTCATGACCGCTCCGAAGAGCCGTTCGTGGATATCTTGATGAACTCTGCGGTTGACGCCGGGGTTGACCCCCGTCATGCGATTAAAATACTGAACCCTTGCCAATGGTGGACTGTGACAAAAGGAGAGAACTTATGAGCGCCGGCGCTACGCTACTCAAGGTGCAACAGATCGATTTGGAGCTCGCCCGTAACAAGAGCGAACTTGCCAATATGCCGGAACTCAAGGAGCTCGCCTCAAAGCGCAAGACCTATGTGAAGCTCAAGTCCGAGATGACCAAGCTCTATGCTCAGCGCAAGGACCTGGACATTGAGCTCGACGATCTCAACACCACCGAGATCCAGACCAACAACGCCATCGAGGCCGCCAAGAAGCGCCACGTCGACGGCTCTGACTACCGCGAGGTCCAGGATCTGGAAAATGAGCTCGCCACCCTGGCAAAACGTCTGGACAAGATCGAGCACACCCGCAAGGACGTCGTCGTCGCCCATAAGGAAGCGCTTGACCGCGAGGCTCGCGCGCAGGCCATCATCGCCAAGTTCGAAGAGGGCGTAAAGGCCGACACCAAGGCTGCCCGCGCCAAGGCTACCGATTTGCAGGCTCAGATCGATGCCGCCACCAAGGAGCGCACCGCGCTTGCTGCCACGCTGCCGACCGACGTGCTCACCGATTACGAGCGTCTGCTCAAGCAGTTCCGCGGCCTGGCCGTCGAGACCATCAAGGGTAACATCCCCACGGTCTGCCACACCGCGCTGCAGGCGTCGTCCATGAGCGACCTCAACCACGACGGTAGTGAGATTACGCACTGCCCCTACTGCCACCGCCTGCTCGTGCTCCCCAGCAAGGAAGCTTAAACGATGGCGGCACCCAACAATTCAACGCAACTTGAGGGAAAAACGATCCTGCTGGGCATTACCGGCGGGATCGCCGCCTATAAGTCGTGCAATATCGTGCGCCTGCTGCAAAAGCGCGGCGCCCGCGTCAAGGTCGTCATGAGCGAGCATGCCACGGAGTTTGTGGGGCCGCTCACCTTCCGAGCACTCACCAATGAGCCGGTCGCGGTGGGCCTGTTCGACGCCCCGTCCGACCCCATTCATCACATTTCGCTCGCGCAGGAGCCCGACCTGGTGGTCGTGGCGCCCGCGACGGCCAATATCATCGCCAAGATGGCCAACGGCATCGCCGATGACCTCATTTCCACCACACTGCTCGCCACGCCGCGACCCATCGTGATCGCGCCGGCCATGAACAACGGTATGTGGAAGGCGCCGGCCACGCAGGCCAATATGGCCACGCTGCGCGACCGCGGTGTGCACGTGGTCGGCCCCGGTAGCGGCTACCTTGCCTGCGGCGACGTGGACACAGGGCGCATGAGCGAGCCCGAGGACATCGTCGAGGCCGTCTGCAAGGTGCTCAATCCCGTGCCTCAAGACCTGGCGGGCAAGCGCATCATCATCACCGCCGGTCCCACTCACGAGCCGATCGACCCGGTGCGTTTTATCGGCAACCGTTCATCGGGCAAAATGGGCATCGCTCTGGCGGGGGAGGCCGTACGCCGCGGAGCCGCCGTCACACTCGTGCTGGGGCCGACATCGCTCGACGTTCCGCGCGGTGTGGAGTGTGTACGCGTGCAGACCGCCGTAGAGATGCTCCGGGCGGCGCTAAGCGCCTTCCAGACGGCCGACGCGGCCATTTGCGCGGCCGCCGTCGCCGACTACACGCCGGCGGCCCCGGCGGACCATAAACTCAAAAAGGCCAACGAGCGCCTCGATCGGATCGAGCTTGTCGAGACCGTCGACATTTTGGCCGAGCTCTCACGCCAAAAAGGCGATCGCCGCGTGATCGGCTTTGCGGCCGAGACCGATAACGTCGTCGAGTACGCAGAGCGTAAATTGACCCGCAAGGGCTGCGATGCCATTATCGCCAACGATGTATCGCGCGCCGATTCGGGCTTTGGAACCGATACCAACAAGGCCTGGATTGTGAGCACAACGGGTACGCAAGAACTTCCCGTACTCACAAAACCCCAGCTCGCAGATACAATTTTGGACTTGCTTCAAAATTTGTAAAAAAGTTCTTGCACAAGGACAAAGTTTCGGGTTAATATACTCCCTGTTGCGAGCGAGAGCAGAGCAACAAACAAAAGCTTCGGGACGTGGCGCAGCTTGGTAGCGCACTTGACTGGGGGTCAAGGGGTCGCTGGTTCGAATCCAGTCGTCCCGACCAGAAGTTTGCAGGTCAGGCACCTAGTGCCTGACCTTTTTTGTTTTAAGCAATTGCTTAATTTTGATTAAGCAACAGTGTGCCAAAAATCTACCTACGCGATAATCGCCTTTTGCGGCTACTTGCGCGTTTTGCACACGATTGAGCCGATTTATTAACGCGATACGAATCTACATACGCGTAGCTGGTATACAGCCGAGTACAGGCTGTATTTATCGCGGCGATTTACACAGATATAGCGACTGTAACGAACAAGCGTGTCGCTGTATTTATTCCAGTAGTTCACTTGATCGGTGGACAAGTGGACTGTTGCAACGAACAAGACAAGTAGGATGGGTTCTACACGAGGACGCTGCAGAGGTAATGGCGGGAGAGTGCGGCAGGGCTCTGAGAGCCGCTGTATGACCCCATTTTTCCTCCACACGATTACCTGTGCCATGAGCCTCAATTCGTTCGAGTAATCGCCAAATGAAAAGCCCGCGCAAGGACAGCGCGGGCTTTTCTTCAGATGCAGATGGGGCTAGAAACAAAATAGCGGATGAACGTGAGCAGCATTGGCCGCCGCGTCCAATGAATAGCACTCACCCGAACTATCAACTACGTAGAACCGGTCTGTATGATTGCCGGAAGCTGGTGCTATTGATCGAGTGTAATAATAGCTGAGGCCTATTCTGGCATTAGAGTAGTTTTGGCTAGTGACACCCTTCTCGCGATAGTATTCATACTGAACTCCATCAGCCTTCAGATCTCCGTAAACTTCCGTTGCGCTGACAAGAAATAGCTTATCGACCGTGGCCGTCTCTTTGCCAGAAACTTCCTCACCATTATTGTCGGTATATTTCTTTACACGCTTAATCGCGTCTTGGAATTCACTAGGCATGCGAGCCCAAAGATCACCTGAGTTCAGCCGCTGACGTATCTCGGATTTCTCCCAGCTATTAGCTCCAAAATGATCGAGCGTTACACAAGCTGAACCGTACATGGCACGCATCTCAAACGTCAGTCCGGCCTTGCCGGTACCGTCGGCCAAGTCATCATGGTTGATGCCGACAATTCGGTAAGTCGATGAATGCTTGTCATTTAAGTTGATTGTCCACGTGGTTCCCGCATCCATGGCGGCCTTCGCCTTGGCGTAGGCGGGCGAGGCCTCACCCTTCGCGGCGATATCCTCTGCTGCGGCCTTCTGCTCGGCGAGGGTCCAGTCCTTCGCGTCCTTGGCGATAGCCGCCTGGACGGTCGCGGAATCGGCGCCTGTGGAGCCTCCGCCGGACGCGCCGCCGCCTTCGATACCACCGTTGGTCCCACTATTGAGCGTGTTGCCGACCAGGTTGAACTGGTTTCGGATGGCTCCGGCCACGCCGGGTCCCGCGAACACGATCACCAATCCGATGATTGCGATGATCAGGACGTACTCGATGATTGACTGGCCCCGGAGATTAGCCGCCCTACGAGCGACCCCCCCGAGGCGAAACTGCCGCTGCATGCATATGCGGCTCCCTTCGCTAAGGGTGAATAGAAACGGCTTGAGCGTAGGACTATTCCAAAAGGCTGCGCAGATCTTGCCGCAGCGGCAATCACGCTGAAAGGACAAGGCGGTAAGTCGAGTCATCGTCCAGAATGGATTTGAGCGGTATCCGGTCCCAAAACGTATGCGTTTCACCATGAGAGAGGGATCTGTCATGAGCTGGAAACCGAGAAAATGCGTTATCGCCTTACTGACTCTGGCGACTCTGACGTGTTTCGCTGCCTTAATCGCCGTCAATATCAAACCGCAACACGATGCTTATCCCTCATCTTTGTCCATTAAAATGGGCCAAGATTTCAGCCTCGGCCGAAACGTCAATTATTTTAACAAGCTAAAACCTAATGAGGAAAACATCTTGATGTTCTGGGCATCGTGGTGTCAGCACTGCGAATCTCTCATAGAAGAAATGCAACAACTTGATAATTTCGCAGCCTTAAGGAAGAACCTTTTCACTGTTTCCGAGGACAGCACAATTGAAGAAGCCTCGATCCATGAAGGAGACTTTCCCATATACATAGATTAAGATAAGACCGTGTATGACCAATATGAACTTGAGCATATTCCGTCCGTATTCATACTGGATGATCAAGGAAACATCATCGGCTTATCCGAAGGAGAGGAAGAACCTCTTGCCTTATTAAAGAAATACGCCGAATACAACGGATAGAAAGCTGAAGGAGGCGACATCGAGTAACTATCAAAGGCCAGATTAAGGAGTCCGCCATGAAGAAATGCCTACCCTCCATCGTCTCAGCAACTCTTTGCCTCTCCCTTGTCATGACACCATTTGTGCCCGTTGCGGCAGCCCATGCCGACGAGGGATCTCCCGCCGAGAGCAGCGATATCTACGTCGGAGTCAACTACGACGATAATTACGATATATCCCTTTTTTGAGCGCGGGCGCTGCACGGATTCATATTCCAAGGCGTGGTGTGATTCTCACGGATCTGCAAATAACCGCCCCGTCCCTCACAAGGTCAAGCTGAACGCGAAGGAGGAGGCTTGCCTGCGCGATCCCTACCTTGCTGGCACCGCTGAAGTTATCGCCGGTCTCGTGACAACCGGTCCTAGCGGCGGCTTTTTTGCAACCGCAATGACATCGTACCGACTTTTCACTTGCATGTTCTGAAAGGAAGTTGCCATGCTGTCGCAAAATCAATCGAGATACTTGACCACAATCGGCTTTGCCCTGCTTGCATTACTCTTTGCTAGCGACCTTTTGCTGAAACCGCCCAAGGAACTCGTTTCGCTTGCCATATCCTGCATTTCCGCCATTTACTTTACGGCGACCCTATTCGTCGGACTAAAGGAGAGGAGAAAAGGCGCAGTCGCTGCATCTGCCGCAGGCGTGGTCATAGCCATTGCCTCATTCTTTGTCTGACGCATCGGTGATCTAGGAGCGATATCGTGGGAATACGACCGGGGGAGCCGGGACCAGATTGCCCGGGTCGCCCGGTCGGCTCGCGCGACGGCGCGGCGGTTCCACAGAAAGCTCTCCGGACTTCACGCCGTTTCTGATCGCATTGTAGACGGCCATCTCGCCTTCGCAGTCGGCGAGCACGCGGTGTGCGTCGTCGTTTTGGATGTCCAGTAAATCTCGAAGGCCCTCCATGCACCAGCGTCCGAGATCTGGCCATGCGCGTTGCGCGAGCTGATAAGTGTCGATTGCGATGTTGTAGTTAAAGTCCATACCAAAGCCGTCCCAGGCAGAACGGCTTTGTTTCCTTGATTATCAACTTCATCCGGACACTTCCCGCATTCATCCGTATGCGTACGGATGAATGCGGGGTTCAATACCCCGGCGGCCTGATCGGCAGACCGCCGGGAATTCTCACTCCTCGATAAAAGCCGGCGCTCGGTTAGTCCTGCGCATCTTGAAATCGCCAGACTCGTGGGAGACGTAGAGAATGCCGTCCGTCCCATCTCGTGATGCATACGACAGGTGAACTGAACCGCAATCCGATCCATCATTGTCGAGAAGATCGAACGAATTCGGATCGCTCGTTGCGGCCAAACGACCACTCATACAAGAGCCATCGTCATTACAGATTTGCCATTCCATGTCTTCGCCTGCAAGAATCGCCATTGACGGCTTGGTCGCGCCATCGTTGACATACATCCCGTCTATGCCAAACCCATTTTCAGCGCCATCGATGAACGACTGCTCGGACCTATACCTCGCAAATGATGCACATAGCACCATTGCAAGACAAAGTACAAAGCCAACAATCGCTATCTTTGCATAGCTCTTGCCTATCATGTCATTCACCTCCCTCGTATGTATCGAGGTATTCCTGCTTGAGCGTCTGCGAGGACGACTCGGTCTTTTCCACGAGCGTGCCGGACTCGATGAAGTAGAACGAGTCGGTGAGGTCTGCCAGGTCGTCGAGCAGATGGCTTGAAATGAGCACGCTGCGTCCCCGCGCCACCTCGCTGCGCATCGCGTCGCAGGAGGTTTTCCGTTTTCCCGGATCGAGGCCGTTCAGCGGCTCATCGAGGATGAGGTACGGGCAACCGGTCGCTATCGCCATGGCAAGCTTTACCTGCTGCTTCATTCCCGTCGAGAGTTTACGGGTC
>URWM01000057.1 GCA_900551655.1 uncultured Collinsella sp. | reverse complement strand
CCTAAGCCTTCGTCGGCAGCGTCAGATGTGTATAAGAGACAGCCTGTACCCTGGCTACCAGAAGGTCACCGACCCGGCAGTGCGTGCCAAGTTTGCCAAGGCTTGGGGCGTGCCCGAGGAAAAGCTCCCGCTCGAGGAGGGCTACAAGCTCACCGACTTGGGCCACCTGGTCGACGAGGGCAAGGTGCACTGCTTCTACAACTACGGCGAGGACCCGGTGCAGACCGAGCCCGATTCGGCCGGTATGCGCAAGACGCTCTCCGAGCTGGATCTGTTCATTTGCCAGGACATCTTTATGACGCAGACGACCATGCTCGCCGACGTCATCCTGCCCGCTACCTCTTGGGGCGAGCACGAGGGTGTCTTTACCGCATCCGACCGTAGCTTCCAGCACTTTGACGCGGCTGTTCCGCCCAAGGGCGAGTGCCGTCACGACTGGGAGATCTTTGCCGACCTGTCCACGCGCATGGGCTACCCCATGCACTACGACAACACCGAGCAGATCTGGAACGAGTGCATTAGCCTGTGCCCCAACTTTGTGGGCGCGACCTACGAGAAGATGGCTCCCGAGGGCGGCTACGCCCAGTGGCCCGTCAAGAGCACCGATGTGAACGACCACGGTACGCCCGACATGTTCGCTGGTGGCAAGTTCACCACCAAGGACGGCCGCGCCAACCTGATGGCGCACGACTGGGAGGCGCCCTCCGAGCTTCCCGACGATGAGTACCCGCTCATCCTGTGCACCGTCCGTGAGGTCGGCCACTACAGCTGCCGCTCGATGACTGGCAACTGCAAGACGCTGGCGCTGCTCGCCGACGAGCCCGGCTTTGTCCGCATGAATCCCGCGGACGCCCAGGCGCGCGGTATCAAGAACGGCGACATCGTCTCGATTCACAGCCGCCGCGGCCAGGTATACAGCCGCGCCGACGTGAGCGACCGTATCAACAAGGGCACGGTCTATATGACCTACCAGTGGTGGATCGGTAAGTGCAACGAGCTGACCATGCACAAGGTCGACCCGGTCTCGCATACGCCCGAGGACAAGTTCTCCGCCTGCCAGGTCGACGCCATTGCCGACCAGGTCTGGGCCGAGGGCGAAGTCGAGCGTCAGTACACCGAGCTCAAGCAAGCTCTGGTCGACGCCGCCGCTCCCCAGGACGTTGAGCCCGGTGCCGCCAAGTTCGACGACGAGACGCACGTGAATCAAATCGTGTAGTCCCGTTCTCGTTGGCTTTTTGGGCCGGGCGTCCCGTACGTTCGGGAGCCCGGCCCGTTATTTTGAAAGGAAGTGGGGATGAACCGCTTCATCGACATCAACCCGGAGAGGTGCATCGGCTGCGGAACATGCCAGTCCGCCTGTGCCGACGCTCACCGGATGCAGGGTCTTCAGGATACGCCGCGCCTGGCGCTCGTGAAGACCGGCGGTATTTCGGCCGCCCTTGCCTGCCACCATTGCGAGGGTGCCCCCTGCGCCGAGGTCTGCCCGGTGAATGCCATCGAGCACGATGGCGACCGCATCCACGTCAAGGAACAGGAGTGCATCGGGTGCAGGCTGTGCGCCATCGCGTGCCCCTTTGGAGCCATCCATCCCGATGGCACGTCTATCGCCGGTGTCGCAGGCATGTGCGACCCGACGCCTTCGTATCCTAAGTCCCTGAGCAGCCTGCTTACGTGGGCTCCTGGCCAGTACACCTGCGCTGTGAAGTGCGACCTGTGCGCCTTCGATCCGGACGGCCCGCACTGTGTGGCGGCGTGCCCCACCAAGGCGCTGACCGTCATGGGCGGCGCGGCCGATCGCGAGCTCGATGAGGCCAAGCGCCTGCGCTCGATCGAAAACGGTCCGGCTGTCGACGTCACCGCTGTGGCCCAGGGCCTGTCCGAGAAAGCAGAAGGGAGCGTAAACAATGGATAGCATGACGCTGTTTATCGCATCGCTTGCCGTCTCGTGCATCGGTGCGCTCGCCTCGGTTCTGCTGATCAAGGCCGATAACGCCGCCAAGACCGCCGGCTGCCTGATCGGCACCGTCGCGGCCGTGCTGTCGTTCATCGCGGGCCTCGAGGCCGTGCTTGGCGACGTTTCGTCCCTCAACACGGTCTTCTTCTTCCCGTTCGCCCGTCTCGAGCTCTTTCTCAACGGCCTTGCGGGCCTGATCGTGGTCCTCATCTCGATTCTCGCCTTTGCGGGCTTCATCTACGGTCTGTCCTACTTCGACGAGTACCCGGGCAAGGTCGGGCGCGCCGGCTTCTTTATGAACACCTTCGTCGCCTCGATGATGCTCGTCATCACCGCCGACAACGTGTTCTGGTTCCTGGTCGCCTTTGAGCTCATGTCCCTTACGAGCTACTTCCTTGTCGTTATCGAGGAGAACAAGAACTCCATTAGGGGCGGTTGGCTCTACTTCGTCATCGCGCACGTGGGCTTTGTCCTTATCATGGCGAGCTTCCTGCTCATGACCAACGGCGTGGGCGGTTCCTTCAGCTTCAGTGATTTCCGTACGCATGACTTTGGACCCGCCGTCTCCTCCGCGTGCTTCGTCCTCGCGTTCTTCGGATTTGGCGCGAAGGCCGGTATCATCCCGCTGCACTCCTGGCTGCCCCAGGCGCACCCCGAGGCGCCGTCCAACGTGTCCGCCCTCATGTCCGGCGGCATGATCAAGATCGGCATCCTGGGAATCCTCAAGGTCGGTCTCGACCTGCTCGCGGGTTCGGGCGTCCAGCTCTGGTGGGGCCTCATGGTCCTGGTCTTCGGATCCATCTCGTCGGTCCTGGGTGTCGTCTACGCCCTCCACGAGCACGACATCAAGCGCCTGCTTGCCTATCACTCCGTCGAGAACATCGGCATCATCTTGCTCGGTGTCGGCGCGTCCATGACGGCGCACGCCCTGGGCAACGACGTCATCGCGACGATCGCGCTCATGGCCGCCCTCTACCACACGCTCAACCACGCCATGTTCAAGGGCGAGCTGTTCCTCGGCGCGGGCTCCCTGCTCTATGCCACGGGTACGCGCAACATGGAGAAGATGGGCGGTCTGTTCCGCCGCATGCCGGTCACGGCCGTCTGCTTCCTCATCGGTGCCCTTGCCATCTCGGCCATCCCGCCGCTCAACGGCTTCGTTTCCGAGTGGTTCACCTACCAGTCCCTGTTCAACATCTCGACGCTCTCCGACCCGGTCGTCATGGTGTTCGCCGTCGCCTCCGCGGCCGCCCTCGCCATCACCGGTGCCCTGGCCGTCACGTGCTTCGTGAAGGCCTACGGCGTCTCGTTCGCGAGCAGCCCTCGTTCCCAGGAGGCCGCGAACGCCAAGGAGTCCCCGGCTCCGATGTTGTTCTCGCAGATGCTCCTCGCGGCCATCTGCGTGGTACTGGGAATCGGCTCCCCGGTCATCGCCCCGGTTCTGGGCGACGTCGCCCAGAGCGTGCTTGCCGGCTCCGCCGTCACAGCCACCTCGGGCGTGTCTCTCGTGAACGAGATTTCCGGTGCCGCCACCTCCACCCCCGCGATCGCCATCGCGCTCGTGGTCCTCACCGGACTCGCGTTCGCGCTGAGGTCCTGCCTCGGCGCCAAGGCCCCCGCTAAGAAGACCGACCCTTGGGCGTGCGGCTACGAGCCCAACGAGCACATGCCCGTCGTCGCCACGAGCTTCGCGTCCGACGTCGAACTCTTCATGGGCCCGCTCTACACCCTGCGCGAGGTATGCACCAAGATCTGCTGGTCCATCGCGCACGTGTTCCAGAAGCTCACCGGTGTCGCCCAGGGCGTCGAGCCCCTGCCCGACCGTTTCCTGGTCGATGCACCGAGCGAGGGTGCCGACAAGCTGGCCGGCCTCGCCTCCAAGATCGAGGGCGGCAACTACTCCGTATACATCTGCTACATCGTCGCGGCGCTCGTGGTCTTCCTCGTGCTCGCCGTGGTCATGGTCTAGAGAGGGGAGAGGATATTATGAACATCGTTCTTGCGATAGCGCAGGGCCTCGTGGTCATGCTGGTCGCGCCCTTCTTCTCCGGCCTCGCCCGTGTGATTCGCGCGAAGATGCACAATCGCCGCGGTCCGTCCATCCTTCAGGATTACCGGGACCTCGCGAAGCTCATGGCGCGTCCCGAGTCCGTGAGTTCCGACTCGAGCTTCGTGCTGCGCATCATGCCGCCGCTGTTCCTCGCGGTGTCGTTCATGCTCGCCATGGGGCTGCCCATGTTCACGCTCGAGAGCCCCATGCCCGTCTTTGGTGACGCCATCACCATCATGTACGCGCTCGCGCTGTCCCGCTTCTTCTTCGCGCTGTCCGGCGTGGATTCCTCCAACGCCTACGCGGGCTTCGGCGGTATCCGCGAGCTCCTCATGAGCGTGCTCATCGAGCCGTCCATGCTCATCGCGCTGTTCACCGTCGCCATCGTGTGCGGCTCCACGGACATTGCGACCATGGGTCAGCACATCGTTACGGGCAACGTCTCGAGCGTCGTCGCCGTCATCCTCGCCGGCGTCGCCTTCGCGGCCGCCTGCTATATGGAGCTCGGCAAGCTTCCGTTCGATCAGGCCGAAGCCGAGCAGGAGCTCCAGGAGGGCCCGCTCGCCGAGCTCTCCGGCCCGTCCCTGGCCATGATGAAGCTCGCCATGGGCATGAAGCAGGTCGTGGTCGTCGCTTGGTTCACCTCCATCTTCATCCCCTGGGGAGAGCCCGCGACCATCGGCGTCACCGCTCTCGTGGGCGCCGTCGTCTTCCTTGTCAAGTGCCTGGTCGATTTCGTTGTCTGCGGCGTGCTCGAGAACTCCGTTTCCCGTTCGCGCTTCAAGGTGCTCGGTAACCAGACCTGGGCCGTCGTCGGCATCGCGGTCCTCGCGTTCGTCTTCGTCGTCGTAGGCGTGTAGGGAGAAGGGAGAAACTATGTCAATCGAATCGAGCTTGTCCCTCTTTGCCATGGTGGCGATCGCCGTCCCCATGCTGGGCTCCCTGCTCATCGTCATGCTGCCGCGTCCCTACGCTAAATGGATCTGCGCCTTTGCCGGCGGCATCGCCACGGTCGCTTCCGTTGGCTTGGCCGCGACGTTTGCCGGAAACGGCATGAACGCGGTCGATGTAACCTGGGCGAGTATGGGCCAGACCTTGGTCATGGGCTTCATATTCGACCGGATGAGCACGCTGCTCGCACCCGCGTTCGTCGCTATCGGCCTGCTCGTCGTCATCTATTCGTTCCCGTACATGAGCGATAAGAACAAGGAGCATCCCGACGCGCCCCGTCGCCGCTTCTACGTGTACTTCTCCACGTTCATCGGCGCCATGGCCGGTCTCGCCTACAGCTCCACCATCGTCGGCCAGCTCGTTTTCTTCGAGATCACCGGTGTGTGCTCCTGGGGCCTCATCAGCTACTACATGACGCCCACGGCCAAGAAGGCCGGTATGAAGGCGCTCATCATCACCCATATCGGCGCTCTGGGACTCTACATCGGCGCGGCCTTCCTGTTCGCCGGAACCGGCACGTTCGCGCTGAGCGCGATCTCCCAGCTCGATTCCGGTATGAAGACCGTCGTGCTGCTGCTCATCCTGTTCGCTGCTTGGGCCAAGTCCGCCCAGTTCCCGCTCTACATGTGGCTGCCCTCCGCAATGGAGGCCCCCACGCCCGTTTCCGCCTACCTTCATGGCGCGTCCATGGTTAAGGTCGGCGTGTGCGTGTTCGCCCGCGCTCTTGCGAGCGCCGGCGATATCCCCGAGATCGTCGGTTGGGTCGCCATCATCGACGCCGTCGTGACCATGCTCTTCGGCTTCCTCATGTACCTGCCCCAGAAGGATATGAAGCGCCTGCTCGCCTTCTCGACGATCGCGCAGCTCGCCTACGTGTTCTTCGGCCTGGGCCTCTCCGTGTTCGGAAGCCAGATGGCGTTTAACGGCGCCGTCGAGCACATCTTCAACCACGCGTTCACCAAGACCCTGTTCTTCCTCATCGCCGGCTCCCTCAGCTTCACGCTGGGAACCCGTATGTTGCCCAAGATCCAGGGCCTCATGAAGAAGTACCCGGTCACGGGCGTGGGCTTTGCGGTCGCCGCGACCGCTATCGCCGGCGTGCCCCCCATGAGCACGTTCTTTTCCAAGTTCCAGATCATTTCCGGTGGCTTCGCGGTTGGTGCTACCAACACGGTCATCTTTGTCCTCGTGTGCGTCATGGTCGTCGAGACCGTCGCCACCTTCGCATGGTTCCTGCGTTGGATGGGTAAGGTCCTGCCCGGTGAGCCGAGCGAGACCGTGGCCGCCGGCCAGCCCCTTCCGCGCGCCATGGCGTTCGTGTTCGTCGTCCTCATGATCATGGTCGTCGTCGCCGGTCCTCTGTCCTCTAGTTGGATGGGTTAGGAGGTAGGACATGGGTTATTCGTTAGTCAATATCCTGGGCGGTCTTCTGATCGTGACCTCCACCATGGTGGTCGTCTCGAAGACCATCCCGTCCGCCATCAAGTGGTACGCGATCCAGTCGGTTGTCCTGGTGGGCGTGCTGCTCACCCTGGGCCTCACCACCGGTGCCACCGAGCTTCTCATGTGGGCCGCGTCGGCCTTCGTCACCAAGGTGATCCTCGTTCCGTTCATTCTCAACCGTGCCTACAAGAAGATGGGTTCGCCTGCCGATAGCACGCTGACCTCCTCCATCAAGCCGGCCTGGACCATCATCCTCACCGGTCTGGAGGTGGCCGTCTGCTTCGCGGTGGTCACGCGCCTGAGCCTGCCCACCGCCGAGGTGGCCACTCCGGCCCTCGCCATCAGCTTCGCGCACTTCTTCGTCGGCCTCACGTGCATCATCTCCCAGCGCAACATCCTCAAGCAGATCTTCGGGTACTGCCTTATGGAGAACGGTAGCCACGTGACGCTCGCTCTGCTCGCGCCCACGGCCCCCGAGATCATCGAGATCGGCATCGCCACCGACGCCATCTTCGCCGTCATCATCATGTCCGCCGTCGTCGTGAGGATTTGGAACGACACCAAGTCGCTCGACTCCCACGACCTGACCGAATTGAAGGGGTAGGCCATGGATGTTTCAATGCTGACGGTCGCCCTGCTCGCTTGTCCTCTCGTGTTCTCTCTGATTATGGCTGTGCTCCCCAAGACGACGTCCTACAACGTCTTCGCGGGGCTCAACACCATCTCCGTCGCGGCGACCCTTGTCCTTTCGGTCGTCACCGCGGGAACCATGCTCTCGAGCGGGCAGAATATCGACGCTTTGGGCCTGTGGCTCCATCTCGATTCGCTCTCGTCGATCTTCGTCCTTCTGGTAGGCATCATCGGGTTCATCACCGGCGTGTACTCCATCTCCTATATCAAGATCGATATCGAGGAGAAGACCATGTCGGCCGAGCGCACCAAGCAGTACTACGCGCTGTTTAGCCTGTTCGTTTTCACGATGCTGCTCGCCTGCCTGTCCAACAACATCATCCTCACCTGGGCGGCGGTCGAGGCCACCACGTTGTCGACCGTGTTCCTCGTGGGCATCTATAAGAACAAGCAGGCGCTCGAGGCGTCATGGAAGTACGCGATGGTCTGCACCGCCGGCGTGGCCTTCGGCCTGTTCGGCACGCTGCTCATCTACGCGAACGCCGCCGATATCATGCCCAACGCGCATGAGGCCGCCTTCCTCACCTCCATCATGCCCTACGCCGACCAGTTCGACCCGATGCTCGTGCGCCTCGCCTTTGCGTTTGTCGTGATCGGCTTTGGCACCAAGGCCGGCCTGTTCCCCATGCACACTTGGCTGCCCGACGCGCACTCCCAGGCTCCGAGCCCGGTCTCCGCGCTGCTCTCGGGCGTGCTGCTCAAGTGCGCCATGCTGGTGATCATCCGCTTCTACTCCCTGTCCATCATCACGGTGGGCGACACCTATCCGCGTACGCTCCTGCTCATCCTGGGCACGCTGTCCATCCTGGTGGCCGCCCTGTGCATCTTTAAGCAGGACGATATCAAGCGCCGCTTCGCGTACTCCTCCGTCGACAACGTCGGCGTGGTCGCGCTGTGCCTGGGTATCGGTGGCCCGCTCGGTATCGCCGCCTGCCTGCTGCACTGCATCTTCCACGGCTTCACGAAGGCGCTCGCCTTCTGCATGGCCGGTAACATCCAGCACATCTACCACACCCGCGACCTGAACAAGATCTGTCTCTTATACACATCTGACGCTGCCGACGAAGGCTTAGGTGTA
>URWM01000056.1 GCA_900551655.1 uncultured Collinsella sp. | reverse complement strand
ACGAGATTCCTCTACGTCTCGTGGGCTCGGAGATGTGTATAAGAGACAGCGCTCGCGCTCGCGCACAAGCCCAACGAATATGTGCCCCATGCCGATATCGTTCGTTGTCAGCAGGTGCTGATCGCGCTCGCCGATAACGTGCTCTGGGACGCGAGCGGCCAAGTTGGGGCATAATAAGCCGCGAACAAACCGACTCGTGCGTTAGGACCGCCCATGAAAGCACTTCCGTTTCCCTGCATCCGCCCGGCTCAGGACCGCGTGCTCGAGGCGCTGCCTGCAATGGGCAGCATCCTGAGCGGCAACGATGCTCTGCGCGGAGCCATTGCCGATGGCCTGATGCTCAAGGACCCGGGCGCGGCGTATTACGTGTACGAATGCTCGGGCGAGCCGGGGCGCGTAACAGGTGTCGTGGCGATCTGCCCGACGAGTGTACTTGCGGGCGGCAAGGGCGTTGCCAGCGCTGACGTGGCTGCCGCTGCGCACGCGATCGCCGAACTCAAAGTTCAGCCTCGTCCCGTGTCGCTCGCCTACGAGGCCTCGCCCGTCATGGATATCATCCTGGGCGCCGCCAAAGAGGGCGCGTCGCTCTACGCCGTCACCGACCCCGCGGGCATTACGCACCGCGCGTGGGAGGTCAAGCGCGAGGACGCCGTCGGGGCCATCCGCGCTATGCTCGACCAAGCACCGGAGCCAGCACTGGTCGACGACCCTACCTACGCTGCCGCGCTGGTCGGGGCATCACAGCTCCTGACCGACGATGCCCGTGCCGCCGGCACCTACACGGGCAAAGAGCCGTTCAACTTTGCCGTAGCTGTACTCTTCCCCGCCGTGCAGGTCAGCGGCGGCGTGCCGCAGGTTCCGACGGGTCTGCTCACGCACCAGGTCGCGCGGTTCTAGCAAGACCAGACCGTCCAGCACAAAAATCGGCAGCCCAACAAACAGGGGGCGGAGATGCAGCAGGTACATGCATCTCCGCCCCTTTTGCGTCGAGAAGTTATGCCGGCGACCCGTGCCGCCGTGCTCGCGTTATCCGCGCTGCGGACCCGCAGTAGCCACGAGCGGTTCAAGCCCCAGCTCGCGCGCGTAGTCTTCCTGCGTAAAGACTTCGACCAGTTCAAACGTACCGGCCGCATCGTCAAACGCAAAATGCAGCACTGAGCAGTTGCCCGGCACGCGATCGCGCTCGTCGGCCGCCGCACCCCTCACGTGGTCCATGAACTCCTTGATGGCCGAGCCATGGCTTACCGCGAGCACGCACGTATGGTCCGGACGCTGCATAAGCTCGGTCAGCGTCGCCACCATGCGCTCGCGCACCTGCATCTGGCCCTCGCCGCCAAACTGGCGATAGAAGTCGCGCCACGGGCGCTCGGGCATGAGCATCACGCGCTCGGCCTCAAAGTCACCAAAGAACCACTCACGCAGGCCGTCCAGGCGCTCGTACGCCAAGCCCGGCCACAAGTTGGCGATAGTCTGCTCGGTGCGATGAAGCGTGGAGGTGTAGGCGTAGTCGGGCTCAATGCCGCGCGCACGCAAAAACATGCCGGCGCGCGCCGCCTGGTCGCATCCCAGCTGCGTAAGCGGCGAGTCACTCCAGCCCTGAATAATGCGCTTGAGGTTAAATATCGTCTGTCCATGACGGACCAGATACAGGTCTTTATTCATAGGGGGTCCTTTCGTTTGTTACCAACCCAAGAGCGAAAACGCCCCGTCGAAATAGCCAAAATGAAGCACGGCGCCGTTGTCGGGTAGCTCCCCCTCGCCAGTCACATACTCAAGAAACTCCTGGCAGGCTGAGCCGTGGGAAACCGCCAGCACGCAGTCGTGCTGCGGCCTGGCCATGATGCGGGACAGCGCCGCGACCATGCGCGACTGAAGCTCACTTTCCGACTCGCCACCAAAGGCAACCGGATAATCACCCCAAGGTTGCGCCGGCATCTCGCGGTTTGATGTGCCCTCCAACGAACCAAAATGCCACTCGCGCAGGTCATCGACCAGCTCTATAGAACGGCCCTCGCCAACGATAAGCTCGGCCGTATGCCGCGCCCGGCCCAACGGCGAGGAATACACATGATCAAAGGCCACACCACGCGCCGCAAACGCCGTACGCGCCGTCAGCGCCTGCTCGCGCCCGCGCGCCGTAAGCGACGAATCGTGCCAGCCCTGCAAAATGCTCTGCACATTGAGCTCAGTCTGCCCATGCCGCACCAAATACAGATCTGCCACACACCCTCCCCTCGTACCACCACAAAGGGGACAGGCACCTTTGTGGTGGTTTACCGCTGGATCACACCGCGGTGACACTCAACTACACCAGCACGTCGGCGAGCGAACGCTTGGGTACGTGGTGCACCTGCGCCTCGTCGCGCCAATAATTGATGGAGCCGTCGGGGTTGGAATCGATCGCATCGATCACCTGTGTCTCGGCCGGAACGCCAAACGCCATGATCAGCTTGAGCTCATATTTGTCGTTATCGAGCCCCATGGCATCGATCGCGCGGGGCGTAAAGGCCTTGAACATACAGGCTGCCACCTCAGGCGTGGCGCTGCGGGCGGCGAGCATCATCGTCTGCGCGGCAATGCCCGTGTCGACCTCGGTAATGGGAGCGGCTGGCTTGCCCGGAACGGCGCGCTCAGCCAAAATCGCGATGTAGCCGGTCGGGCGCTCACCCTCGGCAGGACCCGGCCAATCCTTAAGCGCACCGGCCCATGCAAGCTCATCAAATACGCGCGCGCAATCCACGGCACCGCTCACCACATGAAAACGCAGACGCTGAGCATTGGCGCCGCAGGGAGTCAGGTGAGCCAGCTCTGCCAGCTCGAGCAAAAACTCACGCGGCACGCGCATGGACTCGTCAAAACGGCGGCACGTACGGGCACGACGGACCAGCGCATCAAACGCTTCCAAGCCGAGCTTTTCGCAACCCTGCTCTGCCATCGATTCGACACTCGACGGCGCCTCGGGAACTGCTTCGTTCATAGGGACCCCCAATACAAGCCAATTGTCCTTAGGAAAATCTAACCTAAAACGTAGGCAATAACGAACAGGGCTGCAATGTTCTACACCTGTTGAATAGAAAATCGCAACGTGGGGAACAACGGAAACAATTCGGGGCCTTTGGGTTACGTTTCACCCTCTCCGACCCATACGCCAGCGCCTTTAGGCGATACTGGTTGTAACGATCAAGGCTTACGCCGCACGGAAAGGAGACATTATGGGCATCTTTAAGAATGATGACCAAAAATCGAGCCAGTTTGGATTTGACGAGAAAAGCATGGCAGGCAAGGCCGTCAAGGCCGTGCGCTGGATTTACGCCATCACGGGCGTCTTGGCACTCGTCGCCGGCATCGCACTGCTGTTTGCGCCCGCCAAGTCCCTCGTCTTCCTAACGACCGTCTTGGGCTTCTACTTTGTGATCACGGCCGCGATCAGGCTGTTTACCGCTGTTTTCGAGCCGCTGCTGCCCACCGGCTGGCGCGTTACGAGCATCATCTCCAACCTGCTCATCATTCTGGGCGGCGTCATAATCCTGCGCAACCAGGCCTTCTCGACCGCGACGCTCACCACGATGGTGGTTATCGTGGCCGGCTTTGGCTGGATTGTCGAAGGTGTCATGTCCATTCTGGAGTCCGAGCTTTCGTCCAACCGCGCCCTCGCCATCCTGAGCGGCGCACTCTCCATCATCGCCGGCATGTTCGTGTTTATCTATCCGCTGTGGTCGGCCAAGATGCTCGTCATCTTTAGCGGCGCCGCACTGCTGGTGTTTGGCGTAACGCTGATTGTTCGTGCTATTCAATTTGGCAAACTGGTGCACTAGATGCCACGAACGCTCTTTATTGATGCAGACGCCTGCCCGGTCACGCGCGAGTCGATTGATTGCGCGCGGCGGGCGGGCGTCGCCGTTGTTATCGCCGGCAACAGCACGCAAAACCTGGAACGGCACATTCGCCGCGACGACCCGCGCGATGCTGAGCACGCTCGACGCGGATTTTGGGTCACGACGCTCGATGTGAGCGTGGGCGCCGACAGCGCCGACTTTGCCATTGTCGAACGCCTGCAGGCGGGCGACGTGGTCGTGACGCAGGACATTGGCCTGGCGAGCATGGTGCTCGGACGCGATGCCGCCGCCATTGGCGTGCGCGGGCGCGTCTACGATAAGGCGACCATCGACATGCAGCTGTTTATTCGCCACGAGGAAAAGAAGGTGCGCCGCGCCGGCGGACGCACTCGCGGACCGGCGGCATTTACCAGCGAAGACCGGGCTCGCTTTAAACGCAAACTCACCGAGCTGCTGCGCTAACCAAGGTAGATTTTTGGGACATGCCCGGAAATCTGCTTTTTTGCTTTGGGCGGTATGAGCGCTCAAAATCCATGGCTCAACAAAAAACGGGCTTCAAAATGCCATGCGTCGCCGCATTGTGCAGGCGCCGAGCATGGCTATTTTGAAGCCCGTTTTGGTTAGTCCTACTTAGAGGCCGAAGGCGGATAGGATGAGGCCCCAGCTGGCGCCGATGACGTACATCATGACCAGGAACACGGCATTTTCGCGAGCGCTGCGGTTGGTGCGGAACAGGACCAGGTAGCCCACGCCGGCGGAAATGAGCGTGCCGGCGAGCATCGGCGCCAGCTGCAGCGCACCTTCGAGGTACAACTGCGTAATAACGACGCTAGCAGAGCAGTTGGGGATCAGACCGACAAGCGCCGAGCCCAGGACGGCGAGCGTTTCGTTGCCGCGCAGGAACTGCTCGATTGCGGACTCGCCAAAGGTCTCGAGGACAGCGACCAGAATCAACGTCACCAGGAAAATG
Organism: uncultured Collinsella sp.; assembly: GCA_900551655.1. Lineage (GTDB taxonomy): Bacteria > Actinomycetota > Coriobacteriia > Coriobacteriales > Coriobacteriaceae > Collinsella. The sequence continues at coordinate 3,362 of URWM01000056.1, read as the reverse complement.
AATACCGACACCTGCACGGTGTGCGAGATCGCGCTGCGGATAATCGACAGAACGGGCGCGCCCTCGTGGGAGTGGCTGTGGTCGTGGTGGTGCTCGTGCTCGTCCGCGTGACCATGGTCGTGGCCATGTCCGTGTTCGTGTTCGTCCTCGTCTTCATCACAGCCGCAATGATCGCGCTCGCACAGCTCGTGGATGTGATCGGCACTTACGCCCGCCTCGGCCACTTCGTCAATGATGTCGCCCCCGGTATGGTCGTCGTGGGCGCAGTTCACATGAGCCGGATTGGCAGCGGTCCCCAGTACGGTACGGCGAATCGCCGCATGCGCGCGGGCATTACGACGAAGGCCGCGGATAGCAGCATCCACGATAAAGCCCGTGACCAGAGCGATCAGTGCCTTCGAAGCCAGGAGCATCGCCATGGTCTGCACGGGAACCTGCTCGGCAAGCAACAACGGCAGCATCTCGTCGGAGGTCGAGAGGAACACGGCAACCAGCGTGCCCAGCGTCACGACACGGCCGGCGTACAGCGTTGCTGCCATGGCCGAAAAGCCGCACTGCGGCACCATGCCCAGCAGCGAGCCAACCACGGGGCCCGCGGCGCCGGCGCGCTTGATAGCGCCGTTGACGCGATCGCCCGCAACGTGCTCAAGGGTTTCAAGAGCCAAATACGTCACCAACAAAAACGGCACCAACGACAGCGTGTCCTTGCCGGCGTCGAGCAGAATATCAATCAGTAAATCCATGACGGATGGAACCTTTCGTGTCTTTCGGCAGCATTGTAAAAGTCCTAGCGGTCAACTAGGGTATTGTAGTTGACCTAGGCGTGGTGCCAATAGTTGCCCATGGTAAACTATCATCTCGCCATAACTCAATGCCACCGAGCCGCGCGACGCGGCCCGTCCAAGGAGCAGTCTATGAACGTTTCGCAAGCACTCGAATACGAGCGACAGCCGTTTATCCCCATGTTTATCTACGGCGACCACGGCGCCATGGAGTCCGAGCGCCAGAAGGGCGAGGAGGCCCTCAAGGTGCTCGAGACCGAGTACTTTACCGCCGAGGGCGACCCCGGCTTCGACTTTGCTACTGTGCGCGACCTGGCCGACCGCAACCGCGACCTATGCGACCAGATTGGCGAGGCGCGCCTGCGCAACGTGACGCCCGCGACGCTCTCGCGCGGCCTGTCCGATGCCGACACCTGCGCCGCCATCGGCAAGATGCAAAAACGCACCGCCGCATCGGTTATGCGCGAGATCCGCGGTGACCGCGACGCACTCGGCGTGGCCTATGCCCGCAAGCCTATCCAGGGCACGGTGCTCGGCATCGACATCGAGACCACCGGTCGCGCGCCCGAGCGCGGCTACATCATCAACGTGGGCTGGGAGATCATGGAGCTCACCAGCGACGCCGTCCCGCACGACGCCGAGGCACACTACTGCGGCCTGCCCGATATCTACCGCGGCGAGGATGTGCCGCTGTCGAATATCCACCACATCACCTGGGACGACATCGACGGCAAAACGCCCTTCCGCGAGAACAAAGAGCTGCAAAAGCAGCTGCTCAAGCTTATGAAGAAGTACCCGTACATGGCACACAACGCCGCCTTTGAGGACAGCTGGTTCAAGATCCACCTGGACGGCTACGCCGAGGCACGCCGCGCCGGCAAGATCATCGTCATCGACTCGCGCCAGATCTGCCGCAGCCTGGATGCCGACGTCCGCTCGCTCCCCCGCGAATCCGCCCCCGCCGCGCTCGAGAACTGGGCGCGCCGACGCGGCACCCTCGCCGCCGACGCCAACGAGCAGCATCTGGGCCTGGACGACACCGACCTCATGCTCCGCACGGTTCAGGCCGAGTTCAACCTCAAGAACCTGTTTGCCAAGTAGAAACGTCTACGACAAACTCCGGCGTAGATCACGAGCGGCCTCGCAGCGGGAAACCCCGCAGCGGGGCCGCCCTACGTTCCACAGATAGATCTGCCATCACAAATTCTGAACCCTCATTTTGAACGATTTCGGCCAATTCCCGACACGTAATTCGTTGTCGGATGGTGATGCATCACTATCAAATGTGCGGCAATTGAGTATTTATATGCTATAGCTAAGCTGCGAAAACTTTTATTTAGGGCATACCAACTCATAATTGCGTCAAGCTTTTGGACAGCATTTGGTTAGACCTCTAAAACGGCTTTTCCACTCAGCGCCGTCAACACGGCATTAGCTGACACGATATATACCATGAGTATCGTATTGTCACATACCACTGCAAAAGCGGTCTACCAGGCCGCGCATTCGGTGTCTGCGAAAGGCATCGAGTCCTGTAACCCTGCCGCGATTTACGGATCATGTCCCACCGGAACGCTCCTTGACGCAGCCGCAGAATGGCTCGCCAAACATGATGTTTCCCTCGACGCAAATGATTCCCTCGAGGTGATGGTGTTTCATCGCAGGAATGCGCGCTATGCAATGAACTGTCAATGCCACGTTTCTTCAAAACGATTCTCGAGCTCACGCTTTATAGAGCTCAAAGATGGCATCTTCATTGTTGGCGTTGAGCTTTGCGCACTTCAGGCCGCCACCTATCTCCCTTTTCGCGAACTGGTGGAGTACTACTTTGAATTGTGCAGCGCTTACTCCCTTGGAACCGGCTCTTCCACCTCTTATAACGAGCGTTTCGCGCTCACCTCGACCGAGAGGTTAAAACAGTTCTTTAATTCCATTACCAGATGCGACGGTCTGGCCCTTGCCCGAAAGGCAATCCAATGTGTGCGCGACGGATGCCGGTCTCCCATGGAAACGGCATTTGTCATGATGCTAACGCTGCCCAAAAACGAAGGAGGGCTTGGTATTAAGGGAATTGAGACCGATTACGAGGTGCAGGTCACCGCCGCCGCAAAGAATCTCACGAGACGCAAGAAGTTCTTTATGGATGCGTATCTAAAGAAATCTCGCACAGACATTGAATACAACGGTTTTTATCATGACGCGGAAGAAGACCGCGCCATCGATGAGGAACGCAAGAATGAGCTTGCGTCCATGGGATACGGAATCATCACCGTCAGCCGTTATTCCTTTATGCATGCCAGCTCTTTCGTTAGGGTCATGGAAGCAATCCAGCGGAAAGAGGGCGTACGCCCCTCGCGTCTGCCAAAAGACTTTCAAATCATGCAAGAGGACCTGAGACAGTTTGTGCTCAGAAGGTTTATAGAAGAGAAAAGGCGAATTCAGAAGCAGCTTCGCCAGGATTCCGAAGAGCGCCAACGAATCGACCTCGAAAAAGCAACACTCGAAGGCATCACGCTGGATGACCCGACAACTGTCTCTTATACACATCTGACGCTGCCGACGAAGGCTTAGGTGTAGATC
>URWM01000055.1 GCA_900551655.1 uncultured Collinsella sp. | reverse complement strand
AAGCCTTCGTCGGCAGCGTCAGATGTGTATAAGAGACAGTCGTTCGATAACGAGATTCGAAACGCCTGGTCCGCTGCCGCTGACCCGGGCGAGACGGCCGTGTACTTGCGTGCCGCCGGTGCCGGCACGGCGCTTCCCCGTACGGTTCTTTCTTCGGCTCGTCCCGATGAGACGGCGGTCTTTTTGGCCGCCGCTCAATCGAGCGCCAGCGTGATGCCGACCGCCTCCGAGGCTCCTCGTGTGCCGCGTCCCGATGAGACGGCGGTGTTTTTGATGGCAGCCCAGGGAAAGAGCACGCCGCAGAGCGCTCCTGCCGCTCGTTCCGCCAAGCCCGCGGCTCATGATGATGGCGAACCGCTTCTTTCGGATGACGAATGGTCGCCGCTTGGTTCGACCGATCCCGTCGAGGGCGTGGCCATCGACGGTGATGACGATTGGGACCCTCTGTCGTTTTCTGCCCGAACCGTCGCCGCCAAAGAAGTTGACACGGTGTTTGGCGACCATGCCATATTCGATGATGATGCCGTATCCGGAAACAACATGCCGAACAGCGATGACGCCGCACCTGCTGATGACGCCGTTTTGGTTGACGATCCCTTTGCGATGACCGGCTCCTTTGCCGTCGTGGACGATTTGCCGCCACAAGATGAGGTTCATGAGGACTCTCAGGACGACGTAGACGATATGGGTTCTTCGGACTACTCCACGGTTGGTCGTTCTGCTGGCCTCATGACCGTGCTGACCATCGTGTCGCGCGTCACCGGGTTTATCCGCACGTGGGCCATGGCGGCCGCCATCGGCATGTCGCTGCTCTCGTCCTCCTATCAGGTTGCCAACAACCTGCCCAACATGCTCTACGAGCTCGTGATGGGCGGCATGCTCGTTACGGCGTTTTTGCCGGTGTATATGGGCGTGAGGCGCGAGCAGGGCCGCGAGGCATCGAACGAGTATGTCGGCAACCTGCTCGGTATTCTGCTTCTGCTACTGGGCGGTATCTCGCTGCTGGGCACCGTGTTTGCTCCCGGCTTTATTTGGACGCAGTCGTTCCTTTCGGGTAATGGCGACAGCATGGATACCGCTGCGTTCATGTTCCGCTTCTTTGCTATCCAAATTTTATTTTATGGCTTGGGCTCGGTGTTCTCGGGTGTTCTCAACGCACACCGCGACTACTTCTGGTCGACGTTTGCCCCGGTTCTCAACAATGTCATCGTCATCGCCAGCTTTATGGGTTTTGCTCCCGTGTCTGCACAATTTGGCGGGCAGGCCGGTATTATCTTGATCGCAGCTGGTACGACCCTCGGCGTCTTTGTCCAGATGGCCTGTCAGATTCCCGCGCTCGGCAAGCATGGCGTGCATCCTCATATCCATATCGACTTTAAGGACCCCGCGCTGCGACAGACGATTGCGCTTGGTATCCCGACGCTGCTCGCCACGGTGTGCATGTTTGTCTCGACCTCCATTACCAATGCCGCCGCGCTGGTGGTGCAGCCCGAGACCGGACCTTCCGTCATCGCGTATGCGCGCCTGTGGTACACGCTGCCCTATGCGCTGATCGCCGCCTCGCTTTCGACGGCACTCTATACCGAACTCTCTCACGATGCGCAGGAGAAGGATTACGACAGCGTCCGCACGGGCATTTCGCGCGGTGTCGCGCAGATGCTCTTCTTCCTGATTCCGTTTGCGATGTATCTGATCGTCTTCGCCCGTCCGCTCAACATGATCTACTGCGCCGGCAAGTTCGATGAATCCGGTGTGGCGCTGGTGTCGGAGTTCCTTATCTATCTGGCACTTTCCCTGCCGCTCTACGGCGTGGTCGTGCTGATGCAGAAGAGCTTTTCGGCCCTGCTCGATATGAAACCTTATAGCCGCTATTGCCTGTACTCCGCTATCGGCCAGGCCGGTTCGGTGCTGCTGTTTGGCGTGGTGCTGGGCTACGGTATGCCGGCAATTGCGCTTTCGTACGTCGTTGACTACGTGGTCTTGGTCGGATGCTCGCTGTGGTGGCTGCGCCGTCGTCTACATGGCCTTCAGGTCAAGTCTATCCTGCACGGCGGTTTCTTCGGCCTGTTGTTCGGTGGCTTGGGCGCCGCCGCGGGCGCCGGCGTCATGTGGGCACTTGAGCACTTTGTCGGAGCGCTTGGCAGCTCGATCCTCATTACCCTGGGCTACGTTTGTGTTGCAGGTGTCGTCTCGCTCGCTGTAACTTTTGGTCTTGCCTTCGTCTTTAAGATGCCCGAGGTCTCGGCGCTGCTTCGTCGCAAGTAGGTGCGCGTGGCAGGTCACGACAACATTCCAACACTTGCCGAGCAGGTTTCGCGCGTTCCCACGCAACCCGGCTGCTACCTTTGGAAAGATGCCAAGGGCGATGTCATCTATGTGGGCAAGGCAAAAAACTTGCGTGCCCGTATGCGTCAATACGTGACGCTGCAGGACGAGCGTCAAAAGATCCCGCTCATGATGCAGCTGGTGGCGAGCTTCGACTATATCGTGGTGGAGACCGAGCACGAGGCATTGGTGCTCGAGCGCAATCTGATTGGCCAGTACCATCCGTACTTTAACGTCGATCTCAAAGACGATAAAAGCTATCCCTTTATCGCCATCACTAAAAGCGATCTATTTCCCGCTATTAAATACACGCGCGAGCGCCATAAGCCCGGCACGCGCTATTTTGGCCCCTATACCGATAGTCGTGCGGCGCGTGAGACCATCGATACGCTACGCAAGGTCATTCCTATTTGCTCGGCATCCTGTGCGGAATGGCGCCGCTGCCGCCGCATCGTCAAATCTCATAAGGGCGAAGAAGACATCGTCAATATGATTTGCGCGCAAAACGGGCGTCCCTGCTTTGACTACCATGTCGGGCGCGGGCCGGGCGCATGCGTCGGCGCGATTTCCCCTGCCGACTATGCCAAGAACGTCAAGCGTGTCGAACGTTTCTTGTCGGGCCATCGCAAGGATGTCGTCGACGAGCTTACGTCCGAGATGATGGAGGCAGCCGAGACGCTCGATTTTGAGCGTGCGGCGCGCGTCAAGCGTCGCCTGGAAGTCATTAGGGGCCTGGACGATCGCCAACAGGTCGTTTTTCCATCAAGCGTCGATATCGACGTCATCGGCTTCTATCGCGAAGAGACTATCTCTGCCGCCTGTGTCTTTGTCGTTCGCGAGGGCCGAACGGTTCGAACTTGTGAGTTCATCCTCGATAAAGGCCTGGATGTCGACGAGGAAGAGCTTCAATCGGGCTTTCTTAAGCGCTATTACGACGAGACGGCTGATATTCCAGCCGAGATCAATCTCTCTGTCGAGCTTGAGGATGCCGAAGCGTTGGGGGAGTGGCTTGCGGGCAAGCGCGAACGCTCTTGCCATCTCCATAGGCCGCAGCGCGGCGAAAAGCACCGCCTGCTCGATATGGCTTCCAAAAATGCGCGCCATGCCCTCATGCGCTACATGATGCGCACGGGGTATGCTGACGATCGCACCAATCAGGCGCTCCTGGAGCTCGAAAGTGCGCTGGCGCTGCCTGCGCCGCCGTTGCGCATCGAGTGCTTCGATATCTCGACGTTGCACGGCACCTTTACCGTCGCTTCGATGGTGGTATTTACCAACGGCCGTGCCGACAAGGGCCAGTATCGTCGCTTTAAAATTCAGGCCGAATTGGACGAGGCGAACGACTTCGTATCGATGTCCGAAGTTCTGGGGCGTCGCTATGCTCCCGAGCGCATGGCGGACGAGCGCTTTGGCTCGCGCCCCGATTTGCTCGTAGTCGATGGCGGCAAGCCGCAATTGACCGCTGCAATTAAGCAACTCGAGGCACTCGGTCTCGATATACCAGTTTGTGGCTTGGCAAAGGCCGATGAGGAGGTTTTCGTGCCGTGGGACGAGACTCCCGTCGTGCTGCCGACCGGCTCCGCTTCGCTTTATCTGATCAAGCAGGTTCGCGATGAATCCCACCGATTTGCGATTACGTTCCATCGCGAGTTGCGCGATAAGGCTATGACGGTTTCGGTGCTTGACGACGTTCCGGGCGTGGGACCCACCAGAAAACGTGCCATTATGCGCCATTTTGGCTCGATGAAGCGTTTGCGCGCGGCAAGCGAGCAGGAGATTGCGGAAGTTCGAGGCGTTCCGGCTGATGTCGCCAAAGCGGTCCACGAGGCACTTGTTGCATGGAATGCCGAACGCGCCCAGGCATCGGCCAACCAATCCGAAAACTAAACGCGCTTCTAAACAACTGATATACATGATTGGTCAATTTTCAATCATTTGTTTCGCGGTGATTACCTGCCGATTTCGGGTTTTATTAACGCTAAAACGTTTGACTAGCCATGGTGAACAACACTGCTATCCTGCGGGTTGACGAAGACTGATATCTCACCTCGTCGATACATACTGTCTGTCGGATCATTTGTCAATGAATTCGGTGAACGGTAGTAAATACCGTTCAAGCGTATGTATGTATCGGTCGCCGAGCGCGGCACCTCAGTTGGGTTCGTCGGTAGGTAAGGTATATATCGTCCGCAAGTTGCGCGGGGGCAAGTCTAGGTGCTCCCGGGTAAGATTCTCTATTGATAGGAGAAGACATGGCCATCATCAACAAGGGTATGTCCAGGCGTTCGTTCCTCGGCCTCACCGGCAGCGTCGCTGCTGTCGCAGGGCTTGGTCTCACCGGCTGCGGTGGCAGCTCTAGCGACGAAGGTTCCGCTTCCGGTTCCACTGATTCCGCCAACCGTGGCGGCGGCGTGATCACCGCTGGTTCCGCTTACGCTCCGTCCAGCTTCGACCCCGCCAGCACCGGCTCCGCTGTGGGCCTGGGTGCTAACTGGCACGTCATCGAGGGCCTCTATGGCATCGATTACCACGACTACAGCACCTTCAACGAGCTCGCCACCGACGATCCCAAGTCCGTGGACGACACTACCTTCGAGGTCACCATCCGCAAGGGCGCCAAGTTCTCCGATGGCACCGAGGTCACCGCTGACGACGTCGTTGCCTCCTACACCGCTTGCGCTGCCTCCGCTACCTATGCTCCGTTCTTCCAGCCCTTCGAGTCTATCGAGGCCAAGGACGCCAGCACTGTAACGGTCAAGACCAAGGTCCCCAACTTCTCCCTGCTCAAGGATCGTCTGGCCATCATCCGCGTTACCCCGGCTACCCAGGCCGAGGAGGATCGCGCCAAGCAGCCGATCGGCTCCGGCCCCTGGATGTATGACTCTATCTCCGATACCGAGATCACCCTGGTTCCCAACCCCGAGTACAACGGTGAGTATGCTGCCGAGGACGAGAAGATCCAGTACAGCATCCTGACCGACCCCACCGCTCGCGTTACCGCCCAGCAGGAGGGCTCCACGCTCGTTATGGAGCTCGTCACCGCTGACGCCGTCGACCAGCTCGAGAGCGCTGGCTGCAAGATCGACAACGTCCAGGGCTTCGGCACCCGCTTCATCATGTTTAACGTCGCCAAGGAGCCTTGGAACAACGTCAAGGTCCGTCAGGCCGTCATGTACGCGCTCGACACTGAGAAGATGATTACCAACACCTTCGCCGGCCTTGCTACCGCTGCCAGCTGCTACCTGCCCAAGAGCTTCACCAACTATCATGAGGCTTCCACGGTGTACAAGACTGACGCCAAGAAGGCCAAGAAGCTCATCGAAGAGTCTGGCATCACCCCGGGCGCCATCACCCTGCGCACCACCGACAATGAGCAGATCAAGGGCATGGCCGCTCAGGTCAAGAACGACCTCGACGCCCTCGGCTTCGATGTGACCATCCAGACCGATACCTCGCCGGCCACCTACGCTGCCATCGACGGCGGCGAGGCCTACGATATCCTCCTTGCCCCTGGCGATCCGTCCTGCTTCGGCGCCGACCCCGACCTGCTGCTCAACTGGTGGTATGGCGACAACGTCTGGATGCAGACCCGTTGCCCGTGGAAGGAGTCCGCTGAGTGGGAGAAGCTCCACGGTCTCATGGACGAGGCTCTTGCCGCCGAGGGCGACGAGCAGCAGAAGAAGTGGAACGAGTGCTTCGACATCATCGCCGACAACGCTGTTCTGTACCCCGTTGTCCACGTCAAGACCGTTTCCGCTTCCTGGGACGATCCGTCCACTGCGCCCAACGGCGAGGCCCTCGATGGCTTCAAGGGCATCGGTACGACGAGCATGTCCTTCAGGGGCGTTGCGACCGTCAAGGCGTAAGACTCGCTTGAGTCTGTATGCAGGATGTCGGTCGTTGGGACCGTATCCTCATAGTTGAAACAAAGACCCGGGCGACCTCGATGTCGCTCGGGTCTTGTAATGAGTATCCGTACTCATATACCAGTTGGTCCTACCGACAAAAGAAAGGGGAGAGAACGTGAACAACTTGCTACGTTTGATTGGAAGGCGTCTTGTGGCGCTGCCGATCATGGCATTGGGCGTCACCGTCCTGGTGTTCTTCCTTATGTCGTTCTCCAAGACCGACCCCGCCTACACGGCGTTGGGTGACGGTGCCTCGCCCGAGGCGGTTGCCGAGTACCATGAGAAGTATGGTCTGGACGACCCCTGGCCTGTGCGCTACGTGCGCTATATGGGCGATTTGATCCATGGCGACATGGGCACCTATGGTGCTGCTCGCAACTCTGTTGCCAAGCGCATCTCCACGGCCCTGCCCGTCACGATGCAGCTGACCTTCATCGGTCTAGCCATCGGCGCGGTCGTCTCGTTTTTGCTCGGCGTCATCGCGGCACTGTATCGCGATAAATGGCCGGACCAAGTGATCCGCGTCTTCTCCATCGCCGGCTTGGCAACCCCGTCGTTCTGGCTTGCCGTTCTGTTGATCCTGCTGTTCTCTTCCTACCTTAAGGTGCTTCCGGCATCGGGTGCTCTGCCTCACTTCACCACCAACCCGGCTGGCTATCTGGGACGTATGATCATGCCCGCTATCGCTCTGGCATTCCCGCTGACGGGTCAGATGACTCGTATCGTGCGTACCGCCATGGTCGAGGAACTCGACAAGGACTACGTCCGCATGGCCCGTGGCGCCGGCGTTCCCGAGAAGGTCGTCGTCGGCATCAACGTTCTTCGCAACGCGCTGATCACCCCGGTCACCACCCTCGGTCTTAAGATCGGTTACCTCATGGGCGGCGCCGTCGTCATCGAGGTTATCTTCAACCTCCCCGGCATGGGCACCGCGATTCTGCAGGGCGTTCAGGGCAACGAGGCGAACCTGGTTCAGGGCGTCGTCATCGTCGTTGCTCTTGCCTTCATCATCATCAACATCGTGGTTGACATGCTCTACCTGCTCATCAACCCGCGCATCAGGACGGTGTAGATTATGGTAAAGATTCGAGAGAAGCAAACCGAGCAGCTCGAGAAGGCTGCCTCCAAGGGGCTCAAGCTCGGTGGCTGGAAGAAGATGACGCTGTCTTCTAAGATTGCCGCCGTCGTGTTGGTGCTGGTCGCCCTGACTGCGATTCTGGCGCCCCTTCTTGCCCCCTATAGCCCGGTCGAGATCTTTACGGCTCGCCAGGCTCCCGGCAATGGATTTATCTTCGGTACCGACGATAAGGGCCGCGACATCCTGTCGCGTATGCTTTACGGTGGCCGTTACTCGCTGATCATCGGCTTCGGTGCTACCGCCATGGCTCTGGTTTGCGGTTCGGTCGTGGGCGCCCTCGCGGCGGTTTCGCGCAAGTCCGTTTCCGAGGCGATCATGCGCATCCTGGACATCATCATGTCCATCCCGGGCATCGCCCTCGCGGCCGTCTTCGTCTCCATCCTGGGCAACTCCGTGCCGTCGATCATCTTCGCCATCGGCTTTATGTACACTCCGCAGATTGCCCGTATCGTGCGCGCCAACATCGTGTCCGAGTACGGCGAGGACTATGTCCGCGCGGTCATCGTTTCCGGCGCCAAGGCTCCGTGGATTTTGATCAAGCATGTTCTGCGTAACTGCATCGCCCCGATCATGGTCTTCACCGTTACCCTGGTCGCCGACGCCATCATCTTCGAGGCCTCGCTGACCTTCATCGGCGCTGGTATCCAGGAGCCCACCGCTACCTGGGGCAACATCCTCGCCGACGCCCGCGGCGGCGTGCTCGCCGGCCGTTGGTGGCAGGCGCTGTTCCCGGGCCTGGCCATCATGATCACCTGCCTGGCGCTCAACATCCTCTCCGAGGGCATTACCGACGCCATGGCCGCTGCCCCCTCCGCCGCCCTGGATCCGACCGATTCCTCCAAGCGCCGCGAGGCCGACCTGCTGGTTTCCGACCCCGTTCGCTGTCTCTTATACACATCTGACGCTGCCGACGAAGGC
>URWM01000054.1 GCA_900551655.1 uncultured Collinsella sp. | reverse complement strand
CATCACCTTTATGTTCCGCACCCCCATCGCAATGCGCCCCGTAAACGACAGCGCCGCGACGGGCGGCTGGGAGCAATCGTCTCTTCGCGAATGGCTGGCGGGCGAGGGCATGGCCACGCTGCCCAACGATCTCCATCTTCAGATTCGCTCGGTGCGAAAGCTGACCAATAACACCGGTGCAACCAAAAACGCTTCAAGCATCACCGCCACCGACGACAAGCTGTGGCTGCCGTCCATGAGCGAGCTGTGCGGCTACCAGGCGCCCGAAACGTTCGCAGAAGGCTGCGAGTACCTTTCTGCCCTCTACAGCGAAGAAGGCGAGCAGTAGCAACTCTATCGCGAGCAGAATGTGAGCGGCCTGACCACCAACGATGCCATGGTCCGCACCGTCGCTGGCAAAAAGATCTGCTACTGGGAGCGCACCCCCAGCGCCGACTGCAGCGAAGGCGCCGACTCGACGTACTTTAACCGCGTTGGAAAAGACGGCGACGTATTTAGCTGGGCAACGCCCGGAAACAAACCGGACCAAATGACCTACGTCCTGCCCGGCTTTTGCATCTAACACCTTCCCCGGATACCAGAAAGGAGCCTTGCATCATGCGTGCGGAAACACCTTCCGAGGTGCTCTTTGATTTCCTTAAGTGCGACCTGCAGATCAATAATCGCGAAGCGGCGCGCATCTTGATTTCGGACAAGCCGATGGGCTCCAGACCGGCCCCAAGGTTTCGCATTACCGAAAAGACGTTCCTATCGCGACGCGTGGTGCACGTCGTTCCGGGTACCGACAAGATCGACCCCGAGATGTTTGCCGATTTTTCGCAGAGCGTCCAGAACTTGGCCGCCGCTGTAAAAATCGGCGGCGGCAGCAGTCCAGCGACCGCCAACGCTCGCCAGCAAGCCATTACGGCGCATGCCCTCGAGCGCATGGCAACGTCGCTCGAACACTGGGAGCTCGATGGTTCCATCCTGCGCAATATCTTTGACCGCATCGCCGTCATGCCGGGCCTCAAGCAAAGCGACCGGCGCCTTTTGGAACTCCTTGCGCTAACGGTCTGTGGATGCCTGGCCGATCCCAATGCCGCCGCCTCCGAAGTCAAAGACTTTGCCATCACACAGCTAGCCCAGACCTTTGGCACGCTCGAGACCACCGAGGTCGTCCAGGCGCAGGATACCAACCACAAGGTCAACGAGCCTCCTGCAAAACTGGGGCTGCTCAGGCTTGCAAAAGACGGCTCGGCCTTACCGCCAATCTATCCCTTGAGCCTCGATCCCGAGGGCACGGTTTTAGGCTCGTTCGCACGCGACCGAAACGCCATCACCAACGTAGGACCCGATGTATCCCGCCGGCACCTGCGTGTAGCGTTTTCTAACGGCACATGGCTCGCAAGCGGCCTTCGCTCCACCAATGGAACGGTGCTGGTGACACGCAGCGGCGCGACCACCGTTATCGAAAAACCACGCTCGCTGCGCACCGCCGGTGACGAGGACAAGCAGATTCCTATCCACGACGGCGACCTGCTCAAGCTGGGCTCCTCGACCGAGTTTTTGGTGCTGAAGATCTCTTCGAACGTACGCGCGCTGGCCTAGGGCCGAGCTCGCCCAACAAGAATCAACGCAAAAGAGCGCCGCTGCACACATCGCAGCGGCGCTCTTTTATATGACGTGGGCATCTAAAATCGAATGCAGGGGCCGACAATACTCACGCAAGATAACTAAAACATAAAAGCCGCGTGGGGGTCGGGTCCCCACGCGGCTATCAGGTTTGGGCTAAATAAGCCCGGAGGTAAACACTAGAAGTGATTAGTGCTCGCGACGCTTGGTCATGTACATGCCCACAGCAACAGCCACGGCGCCGGTAAGGGCAGCAGCGGAGGTCACAACAAAGGTCGGGTCACCAGTGGTAGGAAGGGCAGCGGCGTCCTTCTTGGCCTCGTCCTTCTTGTCAGCAGCAACCTGCTTCTTACCATCATCCTTCTTCAAAGAATCGGACTTGGGGGTCTTAGCGGTGAAGAAGGCGTAGACAGTGGTGTCCTCGGTGATAGGAGTAGAGAAGTCAAACTTCTTGAAGGACTCCTTGGAAGAAGACCAGCCGACAAAGTTGAAGCCATCAACGGAAGGATCGCCGGGCTGAGCAACAGTCTTGCCGTCCTCAACCTCAACAGTGGTGGTGGAACCATCAACATAGAAATTGACCTTGTGGGTCTGGACAGCAGGCGTCTCGTTCTTGGTCCACTGGGCGTAGAACGTCACGTGGTCGCCGCCGCCCTGGACGGGCTTGCTGAAGTCGACCGGGTCGGTACCCTTGGAGTCATAGGTCCAGCCGGCGAAGGTGTAGCCCTCGCGGGTCGGGGCCAGGGGCTGGCGGGCGACGCCGTCGCCGTCGGTCACGCCCTGCAGGACTTCGTTGCCATCAGCGAAAACACCGCCGTTGGCGACATAGAGAACGTCCTTCTCGTTGTTAGCAAGCTCTGCCCACTGAGCGAAGAACGTAGCATGCTGACCGCCACCCTGGATGGGCTTGGTGAAGTCGACAGGCTCGGTGCCGGCAGCATCGTAGGTCCAGCCAGTAAAGGTATAGCCCTCGCGGGTCGGGGCCAGGGGCTGGCGGGCAACGCCGTCGCTGTCGGTAACACCCTCCATGGTCTCATTGCCATCGGCGAAAACGCCACCATTGGCAACATAGAGAACCGTCTTCTCGTTGTTCTGCTTCCACTGGGCATAAACAGTCGCGTGGCCGCTGCCCGCAACGATGGCCTTCGTGAAGTCGACGGGGTCATTTCCGTCGCGATCGTACGACCAACCAAGGAAGTCATAGCCCTCGCGGGTCGGCTGAAGCGGCAGACGTGCAATACCGTCGGTATCGGTTACACCCTGCATAGTTTCGTTGCCATCGAAGAACGTGCCGCCATTGGCAACGTAGAGGATTTCGACAGTCTTGTCCTGCTTCACAGGCGTCCAAGCGGCGAAAAGGGTCACATGGTCGCCGCCACCGACGATCGGCTGGTTGAAGTCAACCTGGTCGGTTCCGTCGCTGTGATAATACCAACCGGCAAACACATAGCCGTCGCGCGTAGGAGCAAGCGGCTGACGAGCAATGCCATTGCTGTCAGTCTGACCCAGCATGACGTTGTTGCCGTCGGCAAACTGACCGCCATTGGCAGAGTAGGTCACATCGAGCACATTCGAGGGAGCCTCAGTCCACTTGGCGAACAGAACAACAAAATTGCTAGCGTCGCTCAGAAGAGGCTGAGAAAAATCTACGGCATGCGTGCAAGTGTTGTCATAATACCAGCCGCCAAACACATAGCCATCGCGCACGGGAGACTCCGGCATAGAGCATACGCCCTTATCGTTAGTCTGAGTGCGCATAACGATGCTTCCGTCCGCGAAAGCGCCGCCGCCATTTTCCGCTACAAAAGTAACGGTCTTAACACCAGTAGAGGCTGCAGCAGTAGCCCCCTCGCTCGTGTTCTGAGTAGTCTCCGCCGCGATAGCAGCAACCGGCGTGGAGCTGAGCACCATACTCAAGCTCAGACCGGCTGTGATAGCAGCGTTAAGCTTCCTATTCATGTGGTCGTCCTTTCCCGACTTGCTTCTTCGCGACCACTTCGCAGAAGAAGACATTCGAATTGCATGATTGATTTAAGCCGAGAAAATCCTTAAAAGGTTGCGCAACCAAGCTATATCTAAGGTTTGAGACTTTTTTGCAAAAAAGTTTGCAAAAGCTATTGCACCACCCGTACGCTGGGGCAAAGGTCTGCCAGCGGGCACTCGTCGCACTTGGGTTTGCGGGCATCGCAGATCTCGCGGCCAAAGGTAATCCACTGGTGGTTGACCGACTCCCAATACTCGTGCGGCAAAATCTTGAGCAGATCTTGCTCGGTCTTGAGCGGCTCCTTGGCATGCGTCTTGGGACTCAGCATCAGGCGGTGCGCAATGCGGTTGACGTGCGTGTCCACCGCAATGCCCTCCACGATGCCAAACCCCACGTTGAGCACGATGTTCGCCGTTTTACGTCCCACACCCGGCAACTTGACGAGCTCCTTCATGTCGGCCGGTACCTCGCCGCCGTAATCGACGACAATCATCTGCGCGGCCTCCACGGCGTGCTTGGCCTTGCTCTTATAAAAGCCGAGTGACTTAATGGTATCGGCCACATCGGCCACGCTCGCCTGTGCCATGGCCTCGGGCGTGGGCCACTGGGAAAACAGCTTCGG
Organism: uncultured Collinsella sp.; assembly: GCA_900551655.1. Classification (GTDB taxonomy): domain Bacteria; phylum Actinomycetota; class Coriobacteriia; order Coriobacteriales; family Coriobacteriaceae; genus Collinsella. Next base: position 4,104 of record URWM01000054.1, on the reverse strand, counting down.
CGTCACCTTGTTGACCTGCGCGTCGGTCGTCTGCGCCGAGAGCAGCACCGCGATGAGCAGCCTAAAGGGATTCTCGTGGTCCAAAAAACACTCGACCGGGCCATATCGACGGTTGAGGCGCTCGCACACCTCAACGGCGCGCTCGCGTTTGACGGCATTGGTCTCGCGTGGCATAACGACTCCTCGGCTCAGCGGCATAACAAACCTATGGGCACGATTGTCCCACGTATGGGGCCTTTACGCCTCCAAAAATGCGCCGGTCTGACGGCTCCACAGGCTTGCGTACTCGCCGCCCGCCTCGACGAGTTGCGCGTGCGTACCGTCCTCGACAATCTCGCCGTCCGCCAGCACCACGATGCGGTCGAGCGCCGCCACGGTGGACAGGCGATGCGCCACCACAATGGAGGTGCGCCCGCGCATCAGGTTCTCGAGCGCCTCCTGCACCAGCGCCTCGGACTCGCTGTCCAAGGCAGACGTCGCCTCGTCGAGTACCAGAATCGGCGCGTCGGTCAGGATGGCACGGGCGATGGCCACGCGCTGGCGTTGGCCGCCCGAAAGCTTAACGCCGCGCTCGCCCACCATGGTGTCAAAGCCACGGGGCAGGCGGTCGATAAACTCCAGGGCATTTGCCAGACGCGCGGCCTCGCGGATCTGCTCGTCGGTGGCGTCGGGGCGGCCGTAGGCGATATTCTCGCGAATGGAACGATGGAACAGCAGCGCCTCCTGCGGTACGTAGGCAACCTGGCGGCGCAGGCTCTGCTGCGTGCAGCGCGAGACGTCCTGGCCGTCCACGAGTACGCGGCCGCCCTGTACGTCGTCCAGGCGCAACAACAGCTTGGTGAGCGTCGTCTTGCCCGAGCCCGATTTGCCCACCAGGCCCACGCGCTGGCCCGCCGCCACATGGAGCGTCAGGTCGTCGAACACGCTCTCGCCCGCCGCGGCGTCACGGTATGCAAAGCTCAAGTGCTCAAAATCAATCGCGCCCTCGCCCACCTTGAGCTCGGGGGCGTTCTCGTCGTCTGCCACCAGACGCGGCTCGTCCAGTACGCGCGTCATTTCGGCCGCATCGCCCAGTGCGCGGTTAATGCGCTGCATCATGGAGCTTACGTAGTTCAGACGCATGGTGAGGTTGTACGTATAGGTAAAGATCATGACGAGCGCGCCGGCAGAGATGCCAAACCACGCGTTGCCGCCCGCGACGAACACACTCACCACGGCCATAGTGATGACGATAAGGCCCGAGGTCGTAAAGTTGCGCTGCATCATGGCGTGCATCGAAACCGTCTCGGCGTCGCGCGCGGCGCGGTCGGCGGTATCGAACAGGTCGCGCTCAAAGTCCTCGCGCCCGCAGGTCTTGACGGCCAGGATGTTCGTGACTGCATCGGACAGCACGCCCGACAGCTTGTTTTGCGCGGCGGACGTCGCGGCCGAAAGCGGCATGATGCGTTTGTACATGAGCCAAACGAATGCGATGTAGACGACCATGATGCCCACCAGGATCACGGTAAACGTCGGCACCACCGGAGCGAGCGCCGCCACCGTGCAGACAACCGAGGTGATGGTGGGAATGAGCGAATACACCGTCACGTCTACCAGCCCCGTATAGCCGCTCATAAAACGGCTCGTCTGGCTCACAAGCGATCCGCCAAAGCGGCTGGTGTGAAATGTCATGGATTGATTGGAGAGCGTGTCGAAGCACAGGCGCGCCAGGTGATAGTTGCCCGCAATCTCGAGCTTGTAGACGGTGTAGTCCTGCAGCTTGGAGAGGATCTGGCCCGCTAGGTTAACGAGCACGAGCGCCAGAATGTAGGGGCCAAAGACCTCGAATACTTGATCGCCCGCCACGGGACCGGCTTGGACGCGGTCGACGATGAGGGCCATCACGTAGGTGTTGGCAAACGTGAGCAAAAAGATATAGCCCGCCGACGAGAACGCCGAGAGAAAGACGATCAGCGGCTGCGCGCGCGTGACGTCCCAAAAACGCTGCAGCGTGCGGCGAACGGTGGAGCGTTTGAGCGGGCTGGTGCTTCTCTGAGACATGGTCTTCCTTTCGCATCTGATAGGGCGAAACGCCATTGTTGCACACTAAAGTGCACTTCAGGCAAGCACGGCGCGAAAAGCGCCCGCGCCCCGCGTTTACGTCGGCGCCCCGCCGTCAGATGCAGCTAGTCCTCGCCTTTTTGGTCTGCGGGCAGGCTCGCAGACGTGAGCCCCAAGATCTCGTCGACCTCCCGCGTGTCTTCCAGCGCGTCGATATCCTTGAGCTTGCGCTCCATAACGTTGGTGCGCGTGGTGATGATGCCCTCGACCGTCTTTCCTGCGGTCTCGATCTGCTGCTGGGCGCGGCGCAGCGCCGCCTGATAGCGCGGCAGCTCGGCCTTGACGGCGGAGAGCACGCGCAGTACGTCGTCGGTACGTTTTTGCAGCCTAAACGTCTGGTAGCTCATCTGCAGACTATTGAGGATGGCCGCCATGGTGCTGGGGCCGGCAACGTTGACGTGATAGTCGCGGCCCAGGGTCTCGATAAGCCCGGGGCGACTGACGACCTCGGCGTACAGCCCCTCAAACGGCACGAACATAATGCCAAAGTTGGTCGTTGCCGGCACACTCAGGTACTTTTCGCAGATGTCTTTAGCCTCGCGCTTGACCATGGTGTCGAGCGTCTTGCGCGCAGCCGCCACGGTCTCCGCATCGCCCGACTCCTGCGCGTCGAGCAGATGCTCGTACGCATCACCCGGGAATTTGGAGTCAATCGGCAGCAGCACGGGGTCGCCCTCGTCTACCGGCAGCTTGACGGCAAACTCAACACGCTCCGAGGCGCCAGGCTTGGTGGCAACGTTTTCCAGATACTGGTCGGGCGTAAGGATGTCCGCCAGGATCGCGCCCAGCTGCACCTCGCCCAAAATGCCACGCGCCTTGACGTTGCCCAGCACGCGCTTAAGGTCGCCCACGCCGGTGGCGATAGATTGCATATCGCCCAGGCCCTTGTACACGGCCTCGAGCTGGTCGCTCACCTGCTTAAACGATGCAGACAGGCGATCGTTGAGCGTACGGGAGAGTTTCTCGTCCACCGTCGCGCGCATCTGATCGAGCTGAACGTTGTTGTCCTTGCGGATGGCGCCCAGCTGGGCATCGACCGTCTCGCGCACCTTGTCCAGGCGGTGCTCGATGCCCTCGCGGTTGGCGCCAAGCTGTTGGGCCGTCTCGCGGCGCAGGTCATCCATACGGTCGCCAGCCTGCGAGAACTCACGCGCGATGGTCAGGTAGCGCTGCTGCTCTACGGCCGCATCGGTCGTCTGCTGCTGCGCGATGGCATTTGCCGTGCGGCGGGTTTCTGCCAACGCGACGTTGAGGGTGTCGAGCGCGTTGTTGGCCTGCTCGAGCGCAGCCAGCATCTCTGTCCCGCTATCGCCGCGCTCCCGCAGCTCGGCGCGAAGGCCCTTGAGCTGCAGGGCACAAGCCACAGCAACCCCCACCGCCACCAAGGCGATCACAACAAGCACGATATCAATAGCAGACATAGTCTCCGCCCAACAAACCCAATCGATCATCAATCAAAACCGCGATCAATCTTACCCCGCCACACGCACCGGGCGCTTCACGGCAATCGGGCAAATGGATTTGTGCCACATACATCAAAACGCTAACTCTCCCAGCCGGCGCGAATGGTTGTTACGACATCGCCTAGGCGCTGGCCGAGAGCTGCCAAGTGCTCAAGCACCTCGCTGGGCGAGGCGCCGTTGAGAATGCATGTGAGGGCATATGAGGCCAAGAAGATTGCCGCGAGCCCCAACGGGATCAGCACGATCATCGCCAGCGTACGCAGGCGCTGGGCCCAGCGACGGCGACGCGCACGACGCTTGTCGAACGCAAGCTCCTGCGCATATGAATCTTGCTGTACGGAATAGGCTCCTGGGTCCACCTCACCCGCAGACGATACCGCGGGCGCGGCGTTTTGCGCAGGAGGCTGGACGGCTGCCCCTTGCATTTGCATCTCGATAAGCCGTTGCTGTTGGCGCAACATGCGCTCGGCTTGTTGCTGCGGTGTCTCGAGACTGTCTCTTATACACATCTCCGAGCCCACGAGACGTAGAGGAATCTCGT
>URWM01000053.1 GCA_900551655.1 uncultured Collinsella sp. | reverse complement strand
CCATTGTGCTAATGGGTACGGAGTTGGGCGAGGAGGACTACGCCCTGTTCGCTAACGCCGCCGCCCACCTGATTGTGCTCGATGGCTGGAGCGATCGTCAGTATTTCGACGCTGTGGTCATTGCCAATACCGACTCGGTGCTGCGTGCCGTGGATTACCTTATCGAGAAAGGCCACAAGCAGATCGGCTATCTGGCAGGCGACCTTCGCATTCGCAACTTTAAGGACCGCGAGCGCGGCTATCGGCAAGCGCTCGAGGACGCGGGCCTCGAGGCCAATCCGGCATGGCGCGTCACGCTGGGCACCACGCTCGAAGGCGCCTATCGCGATATGGGCGCGTGGCTCGACGGCGTCTCGCGCGACGACCTGCCGACGGCTTTCTTTGCCGAGAACGACGTGCTCGCCGTAGGTGCCATGCGCGCGCTCAACGAGCACGGCATACGTGTGCCCGACGATGTCTCGATCATCGGCTTTGACGATCTGTCTTTGGGCGCTTTCTCCAACCCGCCGCTCACCACGGTGCACGTCCCCAAGCACGAGGTGGGCGAGATCGCGGTGCGCCGCCTGGTGGGCAACATCCGCAATCCCAAGAGCTATACCTGCAAGACGGCCGTATCGACCTATTTTGTCGAGCGCCAAAGCGTGCGCGAAATCTAGGCAGAACGGCGCCAGACCTCAGAGCGGAAAAGTCCGCCAAAGGCAGCCATACATAACGCTACCAAGAGAGGGTCCTTCGGGGCCCTCTTTTTGTTGCCCTTGTATGTTCAGATTGTTTACATACCGTTTAGGCTGATTTCTCTACCGTTTACGGGACTTTCGCGCTAGACTATTAAACAAAAGAGTAAAACATTTAGTAAACAGAACAAAACGAAACATGCGTCTGTTTACTGAACATGTGATTAGGGGAGGACGTACATGGACAAGATCAAGCTCGGCTTTGTGCCCACGCGCCGCAGCATCTTTAGCGCTCCGGACGCAATCAAGTATCGCGGCCTGACGGCTGATCGCCTGCGCGAGATTGGCGTCGACATCGTGGATATCGACGACATCAATGACGAGGGCTTGCTGTTCGACGACAGCCATATCGAGCCTATCGTCAAGAAATTCCGCGCCGAGGGCGTCGATGGCATTATGCTGTGCCACGCCAACTTTGGCACCGAGTACGTTTGCGCTCGCCTTGCCCGCGAGCTCGGTCTACCCGTGCTGCTGTGGGGCCCACGCGACGAGCGCCCCGAGCCCGACGGCACCCGCCTGCGCGATAGCCAGTGCGGCCTGTTCGCCACCGGCAAGGTCCTGCGCCGCTTCCAGGTTCCCTTCACCTACATGACCAACTGCCGCCTGACCGACCCCGAGTTCGAGCGCGGCGTTTGGGACTTTTTGGCCGTTTGCAACGTGGTCAAGACCTTCAAGCACACCCGCATCCTGCAGATGGCCACCCGTCCGTTCGACTTCTGGTCGACCATGTGCAACGAGGGCGAGCTGCTCGAGAAGTTCAACATCCAGCTTTCGCCTATCCCCATGACCGAGCTTGTCCAGGCCGTGCGCGACGCCCAGACCGACGAGCAGGCCATGGCCGCCATGCTGGCCCACATCAACGACAGCTTTGAGATCCGCATCCCTGAGGACAAGGTCCCCACGGTCGCCGGTCTTGCCATCGCCATGAAGCGCCTGGTCGAGAAGTACGGCTGCAACGCCGGCGCCATTCAGTGCTGGAACGCCCTGCAGGACGAGCTGGGCATTATGCCCTGCGCCGCCAACGCCATCCTCAACGAGATGGGCATCCCCATCGTATGCGAGACCGATATCCACGGCGCCATCACCGCGCTGATGGTCGAGGCCGCCGACCTGGGCCGTCACCGCGGCATGTTCGCCGACTGGACCGTGCGTCATCCCGACAACGAGAACGGCGAGCTGCTGCAGCACTGTGGCCCCTGGCCCTGCAGCTGTGCGGCCGTCAAGCCCAAGCTCACCTACCCGCTGGCTTTCGATCACCCCGGCGCGCTGACGGCCGAGGCCAAGCACGGCGACCTCACCCTTGCCCGCTTTGACGGCGACAACGGCGAGTACTCGCTGCTGCTGGGCAACGCCCGCGGCATCGACGGCCCGGCCGGCATAGGCACCTATCTGTGGGTCGAGGTCGAGAACCTCAAGCGCCTCGAGGCCAAGATTGTCGAGGGTCCCTACATCCACCACTGCGTCGCTATTCACGCCAACGTGGTGCCGGTGCTCTACGAGGCGTGCAAGTACCTCGGCATTGCCCCCGACCTGTACGACCCCATCGAAGAAGACGTTAAAGCCTACCTGCGAGGAGAGTAGAAATGGCAACTATCGAAGAGCTTGAGTCCCTGCGCTGGGATCTCCGCCGCGATTGCGTCGACATCATCATGGCTGGCGCCGGCGGCCACATCGGCGGCGACATGTCGGTGATTGACGCCCTCATGACCCTCTATGCCAACCACCTCAACATTTCGCCCGAGACCGTCGACGATCCCAACCGCGACCGTTTCGTACTTTCCAAGGGTCACGCCATGGAAGCCTACTACGCGGTGCTCTGCCACGAGGGCTATCTTGACCTCGATGACGTCAAGGCCCGCTTCTCCAAGTTCGGCAGCCCCTACATCGGCCATCCCAACAACAAGCTCAAGGGCATCGAGATGAACTCCGGCTCGCTGGGCCACGGCCTGCCCGTGGCCGTCGGGATGGCGCTCGCCGGCAAGATGGACGGCCGCGACTACCGTGTCTACACCATCATGGGCGATGGCGAGCTTGCCGAGGGCTCGGTCTGGGAGGGCGCCATGAGCGGCGGCAACTACCAGCTCGATAACCTGTGCGCGCTCGTGGACCGCAACCGCCTGCAGATCAGCGGCAGCACCGAGGACGTTATGAAGCAGGACTCGCAGGAGGAGCGCTGGGCCGCCTTCGGCTGGAACGTGCTTTCCATTCCGGGCAACGACGTCCAGGCCATCGACGCTGCGCTGACGCTTGCTGCCGAGACCAAGGGTAAGCCCACGGTCATCATCCTCAACACGGTGAAGGGCTACGGCTCGTCCGTCATGGAGGACAAGGCCAGCTGGCACCATCACCTGCCCAACGATGAGGAATATGCCCAGATCATCGCCGATTTCGCTGCCCATAAGGAGGCCATCAATGGCTAACAAGATCGCCAATCGCAAGGTTATCTGCGACACGCTGCTCGAGGCCGCGAAGACCGATAAAGACCTCGTCGTCCTGTGCTCCGATTCCCGCGGCTCCGCATCGCTCACGCCGTTCTTTGATCAGTATCCCCAGCAGTCCGTCGAGGTCGGCATTGCCGAGCAGGACCTGGTGAGCATCGCCGCCGGCATGGCTTCGTGCGGCAAGAAGGCCTGGGCCGCCTCGCCGGCGTCCTTTGTGACCACGCGCTCGTATGAGCAGTGCAAGGTCGACGTCTCGTACTCCAACACCAACGTCAAGCTCATCGGCATCTCGGGCGGCGTGTCCTACGGCGCCTTGGGCATGAGCCACCACTCCGCGCAGGATATCGCCGCCATGAGCGCGATTCCCAACATGCGCGTGTATCTGCCGAGCGATCGCTTCCAGACCGCCGAACTCGTGCGGGCCCTGGTCGCCGACAACAAGCCGGCCTACATCCGCGTGGGCCGCAACCCGGTCGAGGACGTGTACACCGAGGACGAGTGCCCGTTCCAGATGGATCGCGCCACCTGGGTGCGCCGCGGCACCGATGTGACGCTCGTCGCCACCGGCGAGATGGTCCGCCATGCCGTGGACGCTGCCAACCTGCTGGCCGAGCAGGGCATCTCGGCAACGGTGCTCGACATGTATTGCGTCAAGCCGCTTGACGCCGAGGCCGTGATTGAGGCCGCCGGTGCCACGCGCGCCGTCGTGACGGTCGAGGAGCACAGCCCCTTCGGCGGCCTGGGCTCTATGGTTGCGCAGGTGGTGGGCGAGCATTGCCCGCGTCCGGTCAAGTGCCTCTCCCTGCCCGACGCGCCGGTCATCACCGGCACGAGCCCCGAGGTCTTTGCGCACTACGGCCTCACCGGCGAAGGCATTGCCAAGACCGTCGCCGAGTTCCTCGGCAACTAGTAGAAACAGACGCTGCGCGGCCGTCAAGCACCGCACCTTGCCGTTCAAACCGTCGCTTGCGTACACAGAGTACGCGGCGCTCCTCTTTCACGGCAATCTGCGGCACTTGACGGCCGCTCGCTCCTTGTCCGCCAGGCTGTCTTTGATTTGGCGGAAGGAATGGGAGAGTACATGAGCAAATACATCATCGGAATCGATCAATCCACGCAGGGCACCAAGGCGCTGCTGGTGGACGAGGGCGGCCATTTGATTCATCGTGCCGATCGCCCGCATCGCCAGATTGTCAACGAAGCCGGCTGGGTGAGCCATGATCCGGCCGAGATTGCCACCAATGTGCTGGCCGTGGCGCGTGCCGTGGTGGAGGAGACCGGGGTCGATCCGGCCGACGTCGCCGGCATCGGCATCTCCAACCAGCGCGAGACCACCGTTGCCTGGAGGCGCACGACGGGCGAGCCGCTGTGCGACGCCGTGGTGTGGCAGTGCGCCCGCGCCCGCGAGCTATGCGACGAGCTGGCCGCGCGTGAGGGCGTGGCCGAGCTGGTGCGTGACACGACGGGCCTGGTGCTATCGCCCTACTACCCTGCGGGCAAGATGGCCTGGATCCTCGCGAACGTTCCGGCCGCCGCCGAGGCTGCCGCAGCGGGCGAGCTGTGTCTGGGCACCATCGATGCCTGGGTGGTCTGGACGCTCACAGGCGGCGCGGAGTTTCGCTGCGACTGGTCCAATGCCAGCCGCACGCAGCTATTCGACCTGCGCCGTGGCTGCTGGAGCGAGCCGGTGTGCGAGGCCTTTGGCGTCGACGTGGCCTGCCTGCCGCAGGTGACCGATTCCGATGGCCTGTTCGGCATGACGGACCTGGGCGGCTTTTTGCCGGCGCCCGTGCCCATTCACGGCGTACTCGGTGACAGCCATGCCGCCTTGTTTGCCCAGGGCTGCCATAGCCGCGGCATGGCCAAGGCGACCTATGGTACCGGCAGCTCGGTCATGATGAACGTCGGCGACGAGTTCGTTGCCAGCTCGCACGGGCTTTCGAGCTCGCTTGCGTGGCGTATGGACGGTGTGACCGAGTATGTGCTCGAGGGCAACGTGAGCTACGCCGGCGCCGTCAAGACGTGGCTGCGCGACGACCTGGAGCTCATCAACAATCCCGAGGAAGTCACCGACCTGTGCTATGCCGCCAATCCGGCGAGCCGCGTTTACTTTGTGCCGGCGTTCACTGGCCTGGGCGCGCCGCGCTGGGCGAGTGACGCCGAGGGCTGCGTCTTTGGCATGACGCGCACCACGGGTCGCGCGGAGTTTGTGAAGGCTGCGGACGAGTCGATCGCCTATCAAATCTTTGACGTGATTGATGCGATGATCGAGGATTCGGGTACGGCGCTGGCCGAGCTTCGCGTTGACGGCGGTCCCACGCGCGACGCGTATCTGATGCAGTTTGAGAGCGACTTGGTTGGCTCGCCCATCCGCATCGCGAGCAACGACGAGATGAGCGGCCTGGGTGCGGCTTGGGCCTGCGGCATTGCGCTGGGCATGTACGCGCGTGATGTCGTCGACGTCTACGGGGCCCGCGGCATCGTGGAGCCCGTGATGCCCGCCGACGAGCGTGCCAAAAAGATTGCCGGCTGGCGTCACGCCGTCAAATCAACAATTGCATACACTGCCTAGCATGATTTTTCTGGGACGGGGATTAAAAAATCATTGGTCCTCGTCCCAGGTAGCTTATTTGGGACGGGGCTTTTTTGACTGGTATGATTGGTGCGACCATTCGAACCAGCTAAAAGAGCCCCGTTCCAAATTGACTACCGAGAGGATCTGCTATGGAGTGCATCGCGAGCTTTTCCGTTGACCATCTGCTGCTCGAGCCCGGCGTGTATGTGAGCCGCATCGACCGCGATCCGGCGACCGGCGCCGCCGTCACCACCTTTGACCTGCGCCTGACCACGCCCAACAAGGAGCCGGTCATGAACACGGCCGAGTGCCACACCATCGAGCACCTGGGCGCGACGTTCCTTCGCAATCATGCCGAGTGGTCGAGCCGCATTGTCTACTTTGGCCCCATGGGCTGCCGCACGGGCTTTTACCTCGTCGTATTTGGCGAGGTGACGAGCGAGGAGATTCTGCCGCTCGTGCGTGAGCTGTTTGAGTTTATCGCCGGCTTTGAGGGCGATGTCCCCGGAGCCGCTCCCGAGGAGTGCGGTAACTACCTGGACCAGAACCTCCCCATGGCAAACTGGCTCGCGCGCCGTTATCTCGACCGCGACCTGGCCGATATCGACGAGAAGCACCTGCACTACCAGCAGGCGTAAGGGCTTTATCGCCCAAAACGCGCGCATTGGGCGCCTTCGCTTATGCGGGGGCGCCTTTTTGTTGAGTGGTCGGGACGAGCGTTCAAAATCGCTCATGTTTGTTCTAGAATGTTCGTACTGTCACATAAACGAACAGGAGTGAACATGCATATCTATTCTGTCAACGATCCCGAGTTCAAATCCTATGGCAACGTTTGGGATAACGTTCCGTCCGAGCTCACGTCGCCCGTGCTCGAGGCGCTCTCTGCCACGCCCATCCCCGAGGGCAGCAAGTACGTGGCAAGCGCGTCGGAGCTCGAGGGCGTCAAGGGTGCCGATAAACTGGGCTTTCTCATGTTTGGCGGCCGTCCCTTCCAACTGGGCTGGTGCAACGGCCACAACACGCAGCTCAACTGCCTGGAGTATCACCGCGCCAGCGAGTTTAACCTGGGCGCCCGCGACTTTATCCTGCTCGTGGCGCATCGCTGGGAGATCGAGGACGGCAAGCTCGACACCGCGTGCGTCAAGGCGTTCCGCGTGCCGGCGGGTACGGTCGTCGAAGTCTTCAACACCACGCTCCACTACACGCCGTGCATGGTCGACGACGGTGGCTTCCAGGTGATGGTGGCGCTGCCCGCCGGCACCAACGGCCCGCGCCCCGAGGTCGCGGCCGATATGCCTGCTGCCGGCGACAGCTACTGCTACTGGAAGGCCGACAAGTGGGTCCTCTGCCACGCCGACAGCCCCAAGGCAGCCGAAGGCGGCTACGTAGGCCTCATCGGCAAGAACCTCGACATCACCGTGGACTAGAATCTTCCGTCTCGATCTGTAACATCTAGCGGGCTAAATCGTCTCTACCTGTTACAGATTTAGAAAAACTGCAGGGGGCTGCCCGAAAATCTTGATCTGTAACACCAGGCCCGGTTTTGGCGGCCTACCTGTTACAGATCAAGACAAACCTGCCCAAACCACCACAAAGGGGACAGGCACCTTTGTGGTGGTTTGGCCGGCGGGTATCAAAAAGTGTCAGATGGGGGCGGCTGCCGAGCGCCTGCGCGCGAAAAGAAGTGTCGGCCTGCGCCGCTGTCGTTGAGAGAGGCCCCGTTTGCGGGGATACTGAAATCACGACAAACAGCGTGTGAAAGGATTGATGCATGGCTTTCCGTAAAGACTTCCTGTGGGGCGGCGCGACGGCTGCCAACCAGTGCGAGGGCGCTTATGACGTGGATGGCCGCGGCCTGGCCAACGTGGATGTGGCACCGCACGGCCCCGAGCGCTATGCGGTGGTCTCCGGCCAGCGCAAGATGCTCGACTTCGAGGACGGCTATTACTATCCCGCGCAGACCGGCATCGATTTCTACCACCACTACAAGGAGGATATCGCCCTCTTTGCCGAGATGGGCTTTAAGACCTTCCGCATGAGCCTGGCCTGGACCCGTATCTTCCCCAACGGTGACGAGACCGAGCCCAACGAGGCTGGGCTGGCTTTCTACGAGGATGTGTTCCGCGAGTGCCAAGCGCACGGTATCGAGCCGCTCGTGACCATCACGCACTTCGATTGCCCGATTCACCTCATCAAGGAGTACGGCGGCTGGCGCAACCGCAAGCTCATCGACTTCTACAAGAACCTCGCGACCACGATCTTTACCCGCTACAAGGGCCTGGTGAAATACTGGCTTACCTTCAACGAGATCAATATGATCTTGCATTTGCCGTTTATGGGTGCCGGACTGGTCTTTGAGGAGGGCGAGAACAAGGAGGCCGTCGAGTACCTGGCCGCCCACAACGAGCTCGTCGCCAGCGCTTGGGCAACCAAGATCGCTCACGAGATCGATCCCGACGTCAAGATTGGCTGCATGCTCGCCGCAGGTAGCTACTACCCCTACAGCTGCCGTCCGGGCGATGTGCGCCAGGCGCAGATTGACAACCCTGTCTCTTATACACATCTCCGAGCCCACGAGACGTAGAGGAATCTCGT
>URWM01000052.1 GCA_900551655.1 uncultured Collinsella sp. | reverse complement strand
GTGTATAAGAGACAGTCCCCAAACCTTCCATTTAGGGACAGGTTTATTTTGGCAGGTTAGCCGATGGGCTCGGTGTATTTGGCGCGGTCGGTGCGTTGGATGCGCTTGGAGACGTGGAGCGGGCGGCCGTCGGTGTCGTAGACGTAGTCGGTGATTAGGATCAGCGCCTGCCCGCGCTCAACGTTGAGCAAAAACGCCTCGTTTTGCGAGGCATAGCACACCTCAAAGGTCTTATGCCCCTGTGCCGGTGCGCGATGGAACTCCTGTCGCAGCGCGGCGTAGAGCGAACCGTTGATATCGCGATTGATGAGTGCTTCAAAGCTCGGTGGTAGATAGGTGGTCTCCAGACACAACGGCGCATCGTCCAGGTAGCGTAGGCGGACGAGCTTGACGAGCTTGCTGCCCACAGCGGCGTCAAAGAACTTGGCTATGCTGCCGGCCGCCTTGGCAAAGCCCGAGTCCACGGTGCGCGTGGTGGGCTTCATGCCCTGACCCTGGACCTGTGCCGTGTAGCTCGAAAACACCAGGTTGTTCTCGTGGAGCGCGGGCGTGTCGGCCACAAAGGTGCCACGTCCGCGCTCGGTGCGCACCAGGCCCTCGTCAACTAACACCTTAAGCGCGTGGCGCACGGTGCTGCGCGACAGCCCCGATTCGTCCATGAGCTCCATCTCGGACGGCAGCTTGTCTCCGCGTGCGTAGGTGCCGGCGGCGATGCGGTCACGCAGCGTACCCGCCAGACGCTCGTATTGGGCCAAGTTCTTTTTTGACGAAGTGCTCATGCGAACAACCTGTATCTAACTTGTATGCTTACTGAAGCAAGCATGTATCCAACATGACAATAAAACCGCTGGTAATGGATTGCCGAAAACTTTACCAGCAAAATTTCTAAGACAAATATAGCATACAACTAGTCGACATAACCAAAACATGTATGTAACTTGTATGCCATCGAGAGCATCAAACGAGAAGAAAGGCTGATGCACGATGATTACTCAGGAACAGGTTAAGGACGTCGTCTCCCAGGTTTTGGCTGACAAGGCAGACAAGGGCGGCATCAAGCGCGTCGTGTGGATTGGCGCCGGCGGATCCAACGGCGGCAACTATCCTGCCCAGTACTTTATGGAGCACGAGGCCACGCAGGTCGTGAGCTCCAGCTACACCAGCAACGAGTTCGTGCACGCCACCCCGGCCTACGTCAACGAGAACACCCTGGCCGTCGTCGTGTCCATGCGCGGCACCAAGGAGACCATCGTCGCCGCCCAGGTCGCCAAGGACCACGGCGCCAGCACTATCGCCATCTATGTCGACGAGTCCGGCCTCACCGAGGTCTGCGACTACAAGATCCAGTATGACAGCCTGGCCGTTGACGAGTCCTGCATGGGCCGTACCAACTCCGCCGTCGTGACCATGATCGCCATGGAGCTCACGCAGCAGACCGAGGGCTATGCCGAGTACGAGACCGCCATGGCCGCCTTCGACTTGGTCGACCCCATCTATCGCAAGGCCGTCGAGTACACCCGTCCGCTCGCTGCCAAGTGGGCCGAGCAAAACGCCGACAAGCCCTGCATCAACGTCATGGCCCAGGGCCCGCTCTTTGGTGCCGCCTACGTCTTTAGCATCTGCAATGTGCAGGAGATGCTGCAGATCGACTCTTGCACCATCAACACCTGCGACTTCTTCCACGGCCCCTTCGAGATCCTGGACAAGCGCACCTCGCTGTTCCAGCTCATCAGCGTCGGCCGCAGCCGCTGCAACGACGAGCGCGGCATCCGCTTCGTCAACCAGTACGGTGGCGAGCGCGTCTATCAGCTCGACGCCAAGGAGCTCGGCCTCAACGACATCAAGGACAGCGTGAGCGAATACTTCAACCACCTGATCTTTGCCCCGATCCTCAACAACGTCTACATGCGTGCGCTCTCCGCCGTCACCCACAAGGATTACATGACGCGCCGTTACATGTGGAAGCTGGATTACTAAGGGATAGAGCGGCCTAACAGCCCAATACCCCTCATGAGTTGCGGTGGAATAGTTCCTGTTTGGGAGCGTGAAGCCTCTGTTTGAGAACTATTTCACCGCAACTGCTAGAGCGGCACTTGGGGACGTTCCCTTTCTGCCGGCACCTGCGACACTTCCTGTGTCAAGAGTTTTCCCGTTCGCCGATTTGTGCCTTGAAAAATGTATATAACGACTATAACGTAGCATGAAACATATTGGAAACAGAACCAAGGAGGCTGCGTTGAAGAGAAGCAATATGGGCTATGCGTTGGTGCTGATCGCCGCCCTCATGTGGGGAACCATCGGCATCTTTGTTAACGGAATATCCGCCCTGGGCGTTTCGTCTCAGAGCATGGCGGCCTTTCGCCTGTTGTCGGGTGCCGTCTTGATGGCTCCGGTTTTGGTATTCATGGGCTGCCAGGGAGGTGCTCGTGAGGGAAAAGCCTCGGGTCCCATGGCACTGTTCAAGGCAAGTCCTAAAGAGCTCGTCCCCTGCGCACTTGTCGGTATCGTCGGTTTGGCCGTCGCCAACACCTGCTATTACGAGTGCATGGGCGAGGTGGGCATGTCCACGGCCTCGGTGCTGCTCTATACCTCGCCGGTGTTTGGCGTCATGCTCGGCCGCGTGCTTTATCGCGAGGGCGTGACCCCCAACAAGCTCGTCGCCATCATCTTTAACATTGTGGGTTGCGTGCTCGCGGTGACGAGCGGCGACCTGTCCGGTTTCCATTTCTCGACTTGGGGCGTCGCTTCGGGTGTGATCGCCGGACTTTGCGGTGCGCTGCTGGCTGTGTTTAGCCGCATGGCCACCAAGACGCTGCATCCGCTGGCGGTGACGTTTTGGGGCTTTGTCTTTGGCGGATGCTTTATGGCTGTGCTTTCTGCTCCGTGGTCCGATGTGGCCGCGGCAATGTCCCCGCACCTCATTCTGCTGTTCGCGGGCTTTGGCTTTATTCCGACGGCTCTTGCGTACATCTTCTATATGCAGGGCCTTTCGATGGATCTTGAGACGTCGAAGGTGCCGGTCGTGGCTTCGTTCGAAACCGTGGCGACCGTTCTGGTCGGTATTGGCATCTATGCCGAGTCCGCCGGCGCAATCAAGGTCCTGGGCATTGTGCTGGTGCTCGCCTCCATCGTGATCATGAACACCGACTTTTCCAAGCTGCGCAACAGCGCCATTGTCAAACGTATTGTCGAGAGCATGACCTTTAAGCCCAACGCGTGGTGGACGGAGAAATCGCAGGACATGGACCTGTTCCGCGAGCGCACGGGCATTGCGCTGGAGCCCACCGTGCAGGAAAGCCCCTGGTACTTCGTGCGATAGGGGATTGCGCGCGGCGTCCGACCTGGGGTTATCCAGCCAGCGCCGGCCAACCCAGCTCCAACGTTTCAAGTACGTTAAACCCGTCAACGGTCGATTTTCACCCGCGAACGGTCTTTATACTAATTAGCAATATAGGCAACGTATAAGACGTTATAATGACCATAACGAAAAGGAGGAGGCAAGATGAATCAGATCATTCTCGCATCTCATGGCGGCCTGGCCGCAGGCGCCAAAGACACGCTCGAGATGGTTCTCGGCGACGTGTCGAACGTCCACGTCGTGTCGCTTGCTCGTGACGACAAGGAGCCCATCACCAATAAGGTTGAGGCTATGATCGCCACGTTCAACGCGGACGACACCGTCTATGTGCTGACCGATATGCTCGGCAGCTCGGTCAACAACAACATGGTCGAGCTTTCCAAGAACGGCACGAAGTTCACGGTTGTCAGCGGTTTCAACATCCCGCTGGCGCTCACGCTCGCTATGAGCCCCGTCCCCGTCAAGGGCGCCGAGCTCGCAGCCCTCATCAACGAGGCCCGCACCGGTCTGACCAACCCCAACGCACCGGTCGAGGCTGCCGCGGCTCCCACCAAGAAGGCCAAGGCGCCCCGTCACAGCTCCGGTCCCGCCAAGATCGTCCTCGCACGTCTTGACTACCGTCTGCTGCACGGCCAGGTCGTCTTTACCTGGACCACCAAGGTCCAGGCCGAGCGCATCATCGTCGTCGACAACGCTGCCGCCAACGATGACATCAAGAAGGGCGCTCTTAAGCTGGCCAAGCCCCAGGGCGTGCGCCTGAACGTCTTCACCGTCGAGCGCGCCCTCGCCAAGATGGACAAGCTCAACACCCTCGGCGAGCGCGTCATGTTCGTCTTTGGCAACACCGCCGAGATGCTGCAGTTCTGCAAGGGCTACAAGCTCGACGCCATCAACCTGGGCGCCACCGCCAACCACGACGGTGCCGAGCAGGTCGGCGGCAAGGACAGCTCCGTCTTCCTCGACGCCACCCAGAAGGCCGACGTCAACCAGCTGCTCGACATGGGCATCAAGCTCTACGTCCAGCAGACCCCTACGTATCAGAGCGTCGACATCGACGCCAAGCTGTAATCAACCAGGCTTTTGCCTGACTGAAAGGAGAAGGGTATGAATACGTTCATCAGTGCGGTGCTCGTCGGCCTCGTCGGCGTGTTCTGCATGTGGGACTCCCGCCTGCTCGGTCGTCTTAACTTCGAGCAGCCCCTCATTGGCGCTACGCTCGTCGGTCTGCTGCTGGGCGATGTGCCCACCGGCCTTGCCGTCGGTGCCGCCGTCGAGCTCGTGTCCATGGGCCTGGTGCAGGTCGGCGCCGCCGTTCCGCCCGATATGGTCCTGGGCGGCATCGTGGCCGCTGCCTTTGCGTGCCTGACCGATGCTTCCGCCGAGACCGCCATGACGATCGCCATCCCGGTCGCCGTCCTGGGTCAGCTCCTCGGCATCGTGTTCCGTTCCATCATCGCCGCCCTCACCCATGTGGCCGATAACGCGATCGATAACGGTAACTTCAAGACCGCCTACCGTATGCACATCTGCGCCGGCTCCGGTCTGTACGCCGTCATGTACTTCCTGCCGATCTTCCTCGCCGTCTTTGTTGGCACCGACCTGGTTCAGGCCATCGTCAACATGGTTCCCGAGTGGCTGTCCACCGGTCTTAACGTTTCGACCAAGATCATGACCGCCTACGGCTTGGCCCTGCTGCTCACCATGATGATCAAGAAGGGTATGACTCCGTTCCTGTTCATCGGTTTCCTGCTCGCCGCTTACCTCAACCTGTCCGTCATCGCGGTCGCTCTGATCGGTGTGTGCCTGGCTGTCGTCTTCATGGGCTTCAAGTTCAACGGTTCCCATGCAGCCGCCGGTGTCGATTCCGACTACGATCCGCTCGAAGACGACGAAGACTAAGGAGGAACACACTATGGCAACCGCAACCAAGGACGTGTCCCTGAACAAGAAGGTCAGCCAGTTCTTCTGGCGCTCCTGGGCCATCCAGGCCTCTTGGAACTACGAGCGTCAGATGAACATGGGCTTCCTCTACGGCATGGTTCCCACGCTCGATCGCCTCTATCCGGATGAGTCCGATCCCAAGCAGCTCGCTGCTAAGAAAGAGGCTTACCACCGTCACATGGCGTTCTACAACTGCACCCCGCAGACGAGCGCTTTCATCCTGGGCCTCTCCGCCTCCATGGAGGAGGAGTACGCCAAGGATCCCGAGAACTTCGACCCCGATTCGATCAACGCGGTCAAGACCTCCCTCATGGGTCCGCTTTCCGGCATCGGTGACTCCTTCTTCCAGGGCACCATCCGCGTTATCGCCTTTGGCCTGGGCGTTCAGCTGGCTCAGCAGGGCTCCATCATGGGCCCGATCCTGGCCATGCTCATCTCCATCGTCCCCTCCGTGCTGATCACTTGGTTCGCAGCTAAGATGGGCTATCAGGGCGGCCACGAGTACCTGAGCAAGCTTCAGGGCGGCGACCTCATGGAGAAGCTCATGTATGTCTGCGGCATCGTGGGTCTTATGTCCGTGGGCGGCATGATCGCTACGCTGATCGGCGCCACCACCCCGCTGCAGTTCGCTGACGGCACCGTCGTGATTCAGGACATCCTGGACGGCATGATGCCCCAGATGATCTCCCTTGGCCTCACCGGCCTTATGTACTGGCTCATCAAGAAGAACGTCAACACCGGTTGGCTTCTCGTGATCGCCATCGTGGGCGGCATCGCCCTTTCCGCGGTCGGCATCCTGGCCTAGTCGCGACCAAGCGTCTAACCGCTTTCCCCCGGGGGCCTGCCTGGCATCCCATACCCCAGGCAGGCTTCCATCCCTGAACGTGTCAAAGGGACAGTCCCTTTGTCACATCCTCAACGGGCCGGCGACTCGGCTCATATCACGGTAACCCTGCGAGCGTCCGGCAATGTGGCGCCGCAAAAAATCGAAAGGAATGTGTCAGATGTACGAGATCGACCTTAACCTCCCTAAGCAGATCGTCGCTGACGTCCTGTCCAACCACGAGATCCACAGCGTCGCCTTCGTCGGCTGCGGCGCTTCCATGTCCGACCTTTACCCCGCCAAGTACTTCCTGGCCAACAACACGGACAAGCTGAACGTTCAGATCTTCACCGCTAACGAGTTCAACTACGACACGCCCTCCTGGGTCAACGAGCACACCTTCGTGATCACCTGCTCCCTCGGTGGCTCCACGCCCGAGACCGTCGAGGCCAACAAGACCGCCAAGAAGCACAACTGCCCGGTCGTCTCCCTCACCAACAAGGCTGGCTCCGCTCTGACCGTCGACGCTGACTACGTCATCGTTCACGGCTTCCACGCCAACTTCGCTGCCAAGTGCGAGAAGCCCGGCTACGCCATCGCTCTTGCTGTCGAGATCCTTCAGCAGACCGAGGGCTATGACCACTACGAGGACATGATCACCGGCCTCACCAACGTCTTCGAGCTCTGCGAGAACGCCGCTCAGCACTGCAAGAAGCTCGCCAAGAAGTTCGCCGAGGACTTCAAGGACGACAAGATGATCTACTTCATGGCTTCCGGTGCCTCCGAGAAGATGGCTTATTCTCACGCCGCCTTCCTGTTCACCGAGATGCAGTGGATCGACGCCGCCGCCTACAACACCGGCGAGTACTTCCACGGCCCGTTCGAGGTTTCCACCGAGGGTAAGCCCTACGTCTTCTTCATGTCCGATGGTGCCACCCGTCCGATGGACGCCCGCGCCCTCACCTTCCTTGAGCGCATGGGCGCCAAGGTCGCTCTGATCGACTCCAAGGACTACGGCCTGGCTGACGCCGTGCCCGCGAGCGTCATCACCTACTTCAACCCGCTGCTGCACCTCGCCGTTATGCGTGAGTACGGCAACCAGATCGCCGAGGCCCGTCAGCACCCGCTGACCATGCGTCGCTACATGTGGAAGCTTTCCTACTAATCACAAGTAAGTAGACCTTACGGGTTGATTGAGAGGGGATGGGGTTTGCGCCCCGTCCCCTTTTTTGCTCTGGGGAGGGCGTGTCTGTCGCGTCATAAAATCCCAGATAAAACCTACCAAAATAAACCTGTCCCTTTTTGGCAGGTGGGAGGAGATGCGTATGATCAAGGCAGTGCTGTTTGACATGGACGGCGTGCTGGTCGATACCGAGTGGTTCTACAACCGTCGCCGCGTGGCGTTTATGGAAGAGAAGGGGTTCCACTTTGACGAGATTCCCGATCTTTCGGGGTCTAACGAGCCTGCCATTTGGGAGGCGCTGGTGCCCGACGATGTTGAGCTGCGCGAGCGCCTGCGCGTAGAGTACAAGCAGGTCTACAGCCCGGACCACCCCGTTCCGTATGCCGAGCTTCTCAACGGGCAGACGGAGCCGGTGATGCGTGAGCTGCACGAGCGCGGCGTTAAGTGCGCCATCGCGAGCTCGTCCTATCGCGAGCTCATTGACGAGCTGGTGGAAATTGCCGGTATCGCCGACGTGCTGGACTACACCATCAGCGGCCACGAGTGCAGTGCGTTTAAGCCCGACCCCGAGATCTACCTGCGTGCCATGGAGGCGCTGGGGGTGGAGCCTGCCGAGTGCCTGGTTATCGAGGATTCGCCTTTGGGGATCGAGGCCGGCAAGCGCTCCGGCGCCCGCGTCCTGGCGCTGCGTCCGCACGAGGGCGTTAACCTGGACCAGTCCGCCGCCGACGTTGTCATCGACAACCTGTCCGACATTTTGGCCGCTTGGTAGTGTCAATCCGCCGCGAGAAGCACTGATTCACGCGTCTTTTGCTGCGGATTGGCTTAATTTGTCATCTATTTGGATCCGTTTGGCTTCGATTCGGACTAAGTGAGTAGACTTTTTGATGCAAGACGAGCACAAAGCGCATCTGCTCTAGTAAAACCGCAGGTCACAGGGGTGGCGGTTTTGGGTGTGCTCTGCAGGTCGCGTAAAGTCTACTCACTTGTTATTTGGGCCTTTGGTCGTGGGGTTGCTGGTCCCGCTTTGGTTGTCGAGGGAGGGTCTGTCTCTTATACACATCTGACGCTGCCGACGAAGGCT
>URWM01000051.1 GCA_900551655.1 uncultured Collinsella sp. | reverse complement strand
GGCGCTGACCTTCTGGTCGCGCCCTTGAAATTGAACGTCAGATTGCCGCTTAGGGTCGCTTGCAGCGTCGAGCAGTTGCGCGGTTTGGTAAAACTGCGCAACAAAAGGGCCTGTGGTCAAAAAAGGGCAAATATGAGTACTGTTACTTTTTTAGTAGCAGCGATTCAGGACCCAAATCGACATTTTTGCGCCCAAATTTCCTTTCCGAGCGGTAGCTGTCGCCAAATTTGAGTCAAGCGATTACTCGTTAACGTGCAGATAACAAGATTGTGTTCATTATTTTCCACACCTAAAATGAAACGCCGTTTGTGACAGTACTCACAAACGGCGTTTTTTGACCACTGGGGTGTCTGGCAGGCGGCAAACACCGCCCGAATCCGCATTTTGAACGCGCCTAAACCGGTTCTGAAGCCGGTTTTGTGCTCTTACTCGTTTTTGGGCGCGGGGCGTTTGCAGACCACGCTCATGTAGATCATGCCGAGCACGGCGGCGGTAACCGATCCGCCAAGGATGGCAGCCTTGGCAGCCAGAACCTCGAACTGCGCCGTCGGGAAGGCAAGGCCACTGATAAGAATCGACATGGTAAAGCCGATGCCGCCCAGAATGCCCACACCGGCGATCATGTGCCAGTTAACGTTGCGCGGCAGCTCGCAAGCCTTGAGCTTGACCAGCGCAAACGTCATGCCAAAGATGCCGATCGGCTTGCCCAGCAGCATGCCAAAGTACACGCCAAGCGTCACTGGGTCGGTCAGCAGCGTGCTCATGTCCACGCCCACCAGACGAACCTGTGCGTTGACAAACGCAAAGATCGGCAGGATCACAAAGTTGACCGGTGTGGAGATCAGACGCTCCATGCGGATGAGCGGCGGGGTCACGCGGTGCATGACGCGCTCGACCTTGGTGGTCGAGACGGTAAAGTCATGCTGGCCCAGGATGTGCGCCTCGGCGTCGTAGCGGTCATCGAGCAGCGGCAGGCACTCGCCCAACCAATCGGTGAGGCTATCGAGCTTGACGCCGCACTTGGCCGGAATGGTAAAGGCCAAGATGACGCCGGCGAGCGTAGCATGCACGCCGCTCTTGAACATGCAGAACCACAGCAGCAGGCCCAGCACCGTATACGGAGCCAAGCGGTAGTGCTGCGTCTTGTTGAGCCACACGAGCGCGCAGGTCACAACCGCGGCGGCGCCCAGCCAAAACGGATTGGGGCTCTGACCGTAGAAGATAGCGATGGCGGCGATGGAGATCAAGTCATCGGCGATGGCGAGCGTCGAAAAGAACACGCGCACGCCGTTGGGCACGCGATTGCCCAAAAGCGACAGCACGCCCAGTGCAAAGGCGATATCGGTTGCCATGGGGATGGCCCAACCGTTGCGGGCGCCGGCATGATTAAAGATCAGGTAGATGCAGGCGGGAACGACGACGCCGCCCACGGCGGCCAGCATGGGGAGCATAGCCTGACGCGGGTTCTTGAGCTCGCCGACCGTCATCTCGTACTTAAGCTCAATGCCCACCAGCAAAAAGAAGATCGCCATGAGGAAGTCGTTGACGAAAAGCTCAACGGTCAGGCCGGCCGTAAAATGCCCCAGGCCCACATACAGCGGAGTCTCCAAAAAGTGATGGATGGCCTCGTAGGCATCGGTGTTGGCGCAGATAACGGCGGCGATGGCGGCAAACACCATGACGGCGGCCGAAATCGTGCCGTTCTCGGCGATGCGCTCCCAAATGTCGTGACGCTCAAAACGCTTGCGCTCACGGACGTTGAACAGCTGCTCGGGTGCTGCCATGGGCGGCTCCTTTCACGGGAAGGTTCCCGTCTTAAAAAAGCACGGCCCGCCCAAGTGGCGGCGCCGCGCTCCAACGTATTACGCTTGCATCTAGCCTACCCTGCACGACAAGCGCGCAAGCGTGGCCGAAAAGCGGAACCACAGGTTGAACATTATTTGCTCAACGGCACGGGCACGCCTATCCAAGAGACGACGCGGCGCCGTGCACAAAAAACGACCGGAGCACGGGGCTTCCGCGATCCGGTCGTGGCGTTTGGTCGACTAAACCTAGCAGGCGGCCATGATGGGGGCAGCGACCTGCTTCTTACGGGAGAGGACGCCCGGCATCCAGACGCCGTCGTGCTCGTCGGCAATGCCCAGGCCCTTCTGAGCAGCCTCGGTCTCGCCCTCGAGCAGGACCTGCGAGCCCTCCTCCATGATGTCAGTGATGCACAGGACGATGCCGTCGGCACCCTTCTCGGCGGCGTAGGCGCGCATGGCCTCGCGAATCTCGTCGATCATGCCGAGCGCGCGGGTCTTGTCGACGGTCTCGTACTGGCCGATGAGCAGCTTCTTGCCGGCGGGCTCGAACATCTTGATGTCGTTGCCGACCATCTCGGCTGCGGTGAAGGAGCCGGAAGGACGGGTGAGGAAGACCTCCATGCCAAACTTGACCGGGTCGACGCCCACCTGCTCGCCGAGCTTAGCGGCGACAGCGCGGTCGACATCGGTGGTGGTGGGGCTCTTGAGCATGAGCGTGTCGGTCATCATAGCCGAGAGCAGCAGCTTGGCCTGGACGTCGGAAAGCTCAACGCCGAGCACGCCGGCGAGCTTGGTGACGATGGTGCAGCTGGAGCCCCAGGGCAGGCAGATGTAGTGCAGCGGGCCGGCGGTCTCGAAGTCGCCAATGCGGTGATGATCGACAACGCCAAAGACCGTGGCGTCCTTAAGGCCGGCGACGGACTGGGCGGACTCGTTGTGGTCGGTGAGGACGACGAGCTGACCGGCCTCGACGGACTCGATCACGCGGGGCTCGGCAATGCCGGCGTCGGCGAGCAGCTTGGCAGACTCGGCCGGAAGCTGGCCCAGGGCGCAGGCCTCGTAGGTGTTGCCGGCATACTCAACCTGGTTGAGCAGCTGAGACAGGACGACGGCGCTCATGATGGCGTCGTTATCGGGGTTCTGGTGACCAAAGACAAGAACGTTTGCCATGGATATCCTCCACTTGATATGTGTACTTGGACGTAGCTATGGTAGCACGCCGATGCCGAGCCTTCGCAGACGGAAGGGCCGCGGCATAATTTGGGGCAAGTGTTGGGGCGAAGTCTGCCCCCTTTGCACCAGCTATTTACCGGCGGCGCGCAGGGCTACGTAGGCGGCACCGATGATGCCGGCGTCGTTTCCGAGCGAAGCGACCTTAATGGGCGTCTCGCGCGAGGCGGAAAGCGCGTACTGCTTAAAGTGCTCGCGAACCTTGTCGAGGTAGACATCGGCCGAGGCGGAGGCGCCGCCGCCGATGAGGAACATCTCGGGATCAACCACGTTGGCAATAAGCGCCAGTGCGCGGCCGAGATAGTCGGCCATGGTATCGGCCGCGGCCAGCGCGAGCTTGTCGCCCTCGCGGCAGGCCTGGAACACGTCCTTGGAATCGGAGGGGCCGGTGAGCTCAATGGGCTCGACGCCCGCCTTCTTGCACTCGGCAAGGTAGTTGCTCACCACGCCGGTGGCGCTGGAATACTGCTCCAGATGGCCATGGCCGCCACAGCCGCAGGTGCGCTCCTCGGCCGGGTTCAGGCACATGTGGCCAATCTCGCCGCCGGCGCCCACAACGCCCGATACCACGTCGCCGTTAACGATAACGCCGCCGCCCACGCCGGTACCGATGGTGACCATCACCACGTTCTGCACGCCCTTGGCAGAACCGAGCCAGGCCTCGCCCATGGCAGCGGCGTTGGCATCGTTCTCATACTTAACGACCGCATCGGGGCAGTGCTTCTGAATGGCGACCCTCAGCTCGGGCAGGTTAATGGCAATGTTGGCCTTGACCTTGGCATCGCCCGACGCCGGGATGGGACACGGAACGGCCAGGCCAATGCCCGCCACAAAGGCACGCGGAATCTGTGCCTTGGCGACCACCTGGTCGATAGCCTCGGTCACCGCGGCAAAGCCCGCAGCGTCAACGATGGGAGGCGTGGGCACGCTGGCCTTGGCAAGCAGGTTGCCGTCCTCGTCGAACAGGCCCTCCTTAACCGAAGTGCCGCCGACGTCAATGCCAATGTAGTACTGCTTAGGTTCCATGAGAGCCCACCTTTCGAGAATTGGGTCCGCGGCACAGGATCGCGGACGCATACATTGCCTGTATGGTACCGCTCGCACAGGCGAAACGCGTCGCCGAGCTCGCACATTTTTAGCAAATGTTTAAACAACTCGCGAATAAAAACGGCCCGCACGCGTTCATCCGCGCACGGGCCGTTCCGGGGACGCTATCCCTCCATCGCAGCGATGGCTTGATCCAGGATCTTAGGCGCATTCATGCGACCGAAGTCCAGCATGTCGAGCATCACGAGCTTCACGCCCGCGCGCTCCAGATCGCCCTCGATATTCACGCGCGCGTACGCCACCTGCGGGGCGAGCAGCAAAACGCCCACGCCGTCCAGATGGTCGGACGCCTCGCTCACCGGAAGCGCCTCGATATTGATCTTCAAGCCACGGCTCTCCGCCTCGTGCTGCATCTTTTGCACCAGCAGGCTCGTCGACATGCCGCCACCGCAACAAAGCAAAATGTTCTTCATAGCTATCTCCTAATCCATATCCGTCTTTGCCAGCAACTCCTCGAGCGCAGGACGCACAATCCCCGTCAGCGCGCGATAGCCCTCGTCGTTGATATGAAGGCCGTCGCCCTCGCGATACAGCTCCTCGCGCTGGCGTCCGTCCTCGTCAAAAAACGCGGGCGTCACGTCGACAAAAGCCACCCGCTCGTCGCGGATCATATCGCGGCACTGCGGCAATACCCGGCTCAGCAGGTCGTTGGAGCGTAGCACGTCCTTGCCGCTCGCCCTGCCTTCCAGGCGCTCGATGCAGGGCGTGGGCGAGCAGACGAGCACGCGGCACGCCGGCAGGCAGCCCAAAATCATCTCCACGATCTCGCGAATGTTGAAGGCGATGTCTTTGGGCGAGCCCATGAGGGTATTGCCCATGTCGTTGGTGCCCACCATAATCACCACGGCGCACGGGCGATACTTGACCACGCCCTCGTCGACCATCCACAGAAGCTCCTGCGAGGTGCCGCCGCCGATGCCGCAGTTATAGGCGCCCATGCCGGGATACCAGCGCTCCACGTCGCAAAACTCCGTCAGCGAATCGCCAAAGAACACCACGCCGCCCGGCTTAGCGTCCTGGTTCGCACGCATGATTGCAAGCATGCGCTCGAGCTGAAACTCGCGCATCTGGTAATAGCGCGGGTTGTACTCCATTCCCCGTCTCACGATCGATCTCCCCCATATATGAATCTTGATAGAAAAGGCGCCGGGAGGCGGAGACTCCCGGCGCCCGTGTAAGGGACTGTGTTGTCTGTTGGGCCGCACGGTCCGTCGCGGCGATAACGCCAGCTAGGCCTTGAGTGCCTGCAGCTGCTTGTGGACCTCGATGAGCTCCGTGGCCATGACGCGCATGGTCTCGGTGCCGGCCATCTGGTCCTCGGCATGCAGCAGAATCAGCGGGGCCTCGCCGTTACGCTCGCCGTTTGCCTCCTTCTTAAGGAGCCCCATGTGAACATCGTGGCCACCGTTATAGGCCTCGTCGCCCTGCTTAATAAGCTCCTCAGCGGCGTCAAAATCGCCCTCCTTGGCCTTCTGCACGGCGTTGATGTACATGCTCTTGGCGGTGCCGACGTAGCTGATGATCTCGAAGCAGGTCATCTGCAGTTCGTTCATATCCTCCATGTGCCGCACCTAACCCATCACGCTGACGCAGTGGTCAATGATACCGGCGGCGTTCATGCGGCCATAGTCGACCATGTTGATGACCTCGACCGGAAAACGGCCGGCGGCCTCCTTCTCAAAGTCGCCCTTGGTATAGCCGATCTGCGGACCGAGCAGCAAAATGTCGCACTCATCCAGATGATCGTGGGCCTCGTTCATGGGACGAGCCTCGACCTCAATGTCCAGGCCGCGGCTTGCGACCTCGGACTGCATCTTCTGGACCAGCAGGCTCGTGGACATACCGGCATTGCAGCAAAGCATGATCTTCTTCATGGTTTCCTCCTTATAACTGCGCGGCGCGCAGACGACAACTGGTTTTATTCCTTGCGGCTATTGTACCCGCCTCCTGCATTTATACGCAAGGAGAGAGCTGCGGGCACCGGCACCGCGGACCGGCGCCCGCAAAGGTGAAAGGGAGAACGGACGTTAGGCGTTCTGCTCGGCGAGAGCCTCCTGCTTGGCAATGGCCTTCTCGGAGATCCTCATAAAGGGCAGGTAGACAGCCATGCCGATGACCAGCTCGAGGGCCTGCCACACGCCGGCGCGCCAGTCAAAGCCCGTAGCGAGCAGGGCGTTGATGACGGGAGGCATGGTCCAAGGCACCTGGGCGATGCAGGGGCTAATGATGCCAGCGCAGGTCAGACCATAGGTGACGCCGATGAACAGGTCGGGAAGAAGCACGAACGGGATCATGAGCGGCAGGTTGTACACGATGGGGTAACCGTAGATGACCGGCTCGTTGATGTTGAACAGGCCAGGCAGAATGGCCATCTTGGCAACGGTCTTGGAAGCCTTGTTCTTGGAGAACAGGAAGGTGTCGAGCAGCAGCATGAGGGTGCAGCCCGAGCCGCCGATGAGGGCGAAGCTGTTGATGATCTGCATGTTCATGTAGTGGTCGGGCTGGATGGTGCCACCGGCGGCAAAAGTCGCCATGTTGTCGACGATGAGCATGGTCAGGATCGGCTCGACGGTAGCGCCAGAGATGGTGGACTGGTGAATACCAACGCAGAACAGCAGGTTAGCGAGGGTGTAGATGAGGATAACGGCCCACGGACCGGCGTTCATGATGCTCTTGAGCGGGTTAGAAATCCAGGTGGAGATGATGGTGCACAGATCGGTGCCGGCACAGACGGCAAGCAGAGCCGAGGCGACAGCGAAGATCGAGAGGTTGAGCAGCATCGGGATCATGACGTTGAAGGAGTTGGAGACCGCAGGAGGCACGCCCTCGCCCAGCTTGACCTTGAGCTTCTCGACGCCCGAGATCTTGATGAAGAGCGTCGTGGCGAGCAGGGCGATGATGATGGCCGAGAACAGGCCGTTGGTGCCGGTGTTAGCGGTCGAAAGGGCACCGGTGACCTCGGCGGAGGTGATCTTGTCGGTGAGCAGCGGGCTCGTGGCGGCAAGGGTAGCGGTGATCTGCTGCGGCATCATGATGACGAAGGCAGAGATGGCGACGACCACGCAGGCAAGCGGGTTGTCGAAGCGCTCGTTCTTGGCGAGGCTGTAGCCAATCAGGCCCGCCAAGATAATGGCGGACACGTTAAGGGTGCCCAGGGTAATTGCCGAGCCCCAGGTCTGGAGGTTGGCAAGACCCGCCGCATCGAGCGGGAACAGAGGGAACACGACGTTGTTGATAAGAACCGCGATACCCGCAAGGATATAGAGCGGCGTGATGGTCGCGAAGGCATCGCGCAGGGAACGCAGGTGAACCTGGTTTCCCACCTTCGCAGAGACCTCGGCAAACTTGTCGAGGAAGCTCTTTCCGTTGTCACTGGCCATGATTGCTCCTAACTTTCAAATCCGGCCTTTTCCTATGCGCACGGTGGTCTGTCGCTCTCTGCCACCAGATGTGCCATTGTTTTTGCGCGTTTGCGCAGGGGCTGAGCGCCCGTTTTGGGCTGAGCGCTCGGTCGCTAGTCCACCACGTGGGTCGTGGCAACCTGCTTGAGCCAAGCCGCCGACTTCTTAAGACGACGCTGGTAGCCGTCCATCAGATCGACCTCGACAAAGCCATAACGGTTCTTGAAGGCGTTAGCCCAGGACCAGTTGTCGATGACGGCCCAGTAGTGGTAGCCGCGGCACTTAGCCCCTTCGTCGATGGCCTTGGCCACCCACTCAAGGTGCTGGCGCACAAAGTCGACGCGATAGTCGTCCTGGATGGTCCCCTCGGCGTCACGGTTCTTATACTCATCCATGATGCCGATGCCGTTCTCGGAAACGAACCACTCAAGATCGGGATAGTTCTTGGCGCAGTCCATGCCAAAGTCGTAGAGGCCCTTCGGGTAGATCTCCCAGCCGCGGCTCTTGTTCATGACGGCGTCGGGCCACACGTAGTCGTCGGCAAAGTGCGGCAGACCGTACTGGTCGATCTTGCTCGCCGGCGCCTGGACGCGCGTGGGGTGGTAGTAGTTGCAACCAAGCCAGTCAACGACGCCCTGCTTGAGAATCTCCTGGTCGCCGGCGCGGAACGGAAGTTTGACGCCGCCCTCGGCCAGGCTGTCGAGCACGTCGGCGGGAAGCTCGCCCTTGGTGATAAGGTCGAGCCACCAGCGATTGTTGATGCCACTGGTCATGCGCACGGCCTCGAGGTCTGCCTCGCTGGGGTTCCTGTCTCTTATACACATCTGACGCGGCCGACGAAGGCTTAGG
>URWM01000050.1 GCA_900551655.1 uncultured Collinsella sp. | reverse complement strand
GAGATTCCTCTACGTCTCGTGGGCTCGGAGATGTGTATAAGAGACAGGCCCTCTGGGGCTGCGGCCTTGATAAATTGGCGGCTGGCGCTGCCGTGGCTTACTGCTAGGAGGGTTTCGATGCCCTCGGCTCCCATGAGATTGGTGAGGGTGTCTACCATGCGTTCTTGCAGCGCGCGGCTTCCTTCTCCTCCAAAGGGGACCAGGTCCTCGCCCGGATCCCAGACGTCGGTGGGTAGCGCGTCGTGGGGGCCTTCTTCGAAGGAGCCGTAGCAGCGCTCGATGATGCCTTCGCAGGGCTCGACTGCTGCGTCCGGGCCAAGGAGTTCGGTTGCGACGAGCCGAGCTGTGTCCATGGCTCGGCCTAAGGGCGAAGAGACCACTTTGTCGGGGACGACGCCGTGGGCTTTGAGCCATGCGGCTGCCATCCCGGCTTGCTGACGGCCCAAATCGGTGAGCGGAGAATCGCAGCGACCTTGGACGAGCTTTTTAACGTTGAATTCTGTCTGACCGTGGCGAAGTAGATATAGACGCTTCATGCTCTCCCCTTCTGTATACCTAGCTTTACCGGCGCAGCCCTACTCGTGGGCATGGCCTACGTAGTCTTCGTCGATCGTAATCTTGGCAATTGACTTGGGATATTCCGATTCGACTCGTTGTGCCAGCGCGTGCTTTACGTCTTCGGCACTCATCTGCAGATCCGAGGGGCGCACGCAGTCAAAGATCACGTTGGTGTGCGTAGGACCCGGCACACAGCGCAGATCGTGAATCGAGAGGCGGCTATCGATCTGTTGAGCCATAGTGTTGATGCGCAGGCGCATGCTCGCCACCTTGGGATCGTCGGTCACGATGGGGTCGTAATGGAGCGTGACGATCATGCCGTCTTCGTTCCTAAACGCCTGCTCGATGTTATCGAGCGTGTCGTGACTTTCCAGCGGGCTGGCCTCGGCTGCCATCTCGGCGTGAGCGCTTGCGAACTTCCTGCCCGGGCCGTAATCGTGAACCATCAAATCGTGAACGCCCAAAACGCCGGGATAGCTCATGATCTTGTCTCGAATGTGCTTGACCAGCTTAGGATCGGGAGACTGGCCCAAAAGTGGGCTCACCGTATCCTGGATGAGTTCAAAGCCGCTCCAGCCAATATAGGCGCCAACAGCAAGGCCGACCCATGCGTCAAGATTGATGTGCGTCACCTGCGAAACAATTGCGCACGCCAGCACGGCGCCCGTGGCAAGGACATCGTTCTTGGAATCCTGCGCGGTCGCATGCAGCGTCTCGGACTCAATGCGATCGCCGAGCTTTTGGTTGAGGGCCGCCATCCACAGTTTAACGACCATCGAAAGCACTAGAACTGCCACCAGGGCAAGCGAGAACTCGACAGGTTCGGGGTGGATGATGCGCTCAAACGAGGACTTCACCAGTTCAAGGCCAATGAGAAGCACGAGCGCCGCCACGACAAGACCCGAGAGGTACTCGTAGCGACCATGGCCGTATGGATGCTCGGGGTCGGCCGGCTTGCTCGCCAGCTTAAAGCCCAGCACGCTCACGATATTCGAGCTGGCATCGGACAGGTTGTTCATGGCATCCGCCACAATCGAAACCGATCCCGAAACCACACCAATTGCGCCCTTCGCAGCACAAAGCGCAGCATTGGCGACAATACACACCATGCCAGCCAACGTGCCCACACGCGCACGATCGCCCTGTGCGCGCTTAACAATCCACTCGACCATCTACATCCGCCCCCACGGTTCTACTTATATATCTATTGCTCAAACGGATTGTAGTGTAGCCACTTTGTCTCCCAGATACAAAGAGGCCGCAGCCCGCACGGGCCACGGCCTTGGAGCATGACAAAAGAATCGTCCTTTTGTCGCATAGGTTTATGCGCTTACTTCAGCAGCGCTCGCCACTGTTTCGGGCGAATCGGCTCCGTCCTCCGTCGTCTGTTCCTTCGTCGGCACCACACCAAAGCAGTAGCTCAGCGCCGCAGACACCGCAAATGCCGTGCCGCCGGCAGCGCAGCACCACAGCAGGTTCGAGATGCCGCCCGTGGCAAAGCCAATGACCATGAGGACATTCGTCATGCCGATGGTATAGGCCGTAACGTGGCCCACGGCCGCAACAAGGCCTCCGACGGCGCCGCCAATGGCCATGCACGTCAGGCACCTGCCATATTTAAAGCCGCAACCGTACAGCGCCGGCTCGCTTACGCCGCCAAGAACACCCGAGATCGAGTAGCCCAGCATGAGCGCCTTCTCGTCCTTATCCGCAACGCGGAGCGACGCGCCAAAGGGCATGCCCCAAACGGCGAACGTCGCCATCGTCGCGGCGATCAGGATGCACGAATCCGTTCCCACACTCATGAACTGCGCGTAGGCAAGCGATAGGACAACGTTGCTGACGCCGGCGATCTTTAGGAACTCCCAGCCCGCGGCAAGCCCCATGAGCGTGAGCAGCGACACGATGCCACCGGAATTGCCAAGCATAAACATAAGCTGGCCCAACAGCATGCCCAGATAGCTGCCCGCCGGTGCCGTAATACACAGCGAAACCGGAACCATGACAAGCATGGTCGCAAACGGAACGAACGAAAACGCCACGGCCTTAGGGATAACGCGCTGAAAGAAACACTCCACTCGCCATAGCACGGGCACCGAGATGAGAACCGGAATAACAGTCGTCGTGTAATCGTTGACCGGCGCGGGAAGCAGACCATACACGGAAGTCATCGATGCCCCCGTCGTCGATGCGGCATCGACGAGCTTAAGCAGATCGGGCGCAATCAATACGCCGCCCAGCATCATGCCTAGCTGCTCCGAGCAACCGAGCTGGCGGGCGGCCGCCCAACCAAGATAAACGGGCAAAAAGTAGTAGCCGGCGTTATAGAGCCAACTGTAGAACAGGCGATAGATTTCGGAATCGGCAGACCACAGGCCCAGCATGCCTTCGCCCATAATGACGGCGACGGTGCGGAACAACGCCGCGCAGACAATAAACGGCAGCGCCGACATCATGCTTTTGGACAGATAGTCCACCACGGCCATGGCGTTTGATGAAACCGTCGTTGTAAACGAGGTGTTAGAAACTTGTGGCATGGAACGCCTTTCCCAATGTGACATGTGGGCTGTCCCTTTATCACATCGTGCGGTACTGACCGATTGCGCGGTACTTTTCGTAGCGGAGGTTTGTGAGGGTCGCGTCGTCGAGCCGCCCAAGCGTATCGAAGGCATCAAATGCCGAGGACATGACGGCGCCGGCGATCTCCTCATGCGACAGGCCCCTATCATCAACAATGCCGTCGATGATGCCGAGCGCCAACAAATCGGGGGACGTGAGCTTAAGCGCCTCGGCGGCCTCATTCGCGCGCTCGGTATCCTTCCACAGGATCGACGCACAGGCCTCGGGGCTCACGACCGAATAGGCCGAGCTCGAGAGCATCAGGATGCGGTCGGCCACGGACAGCGCCAGCGCGCCACCAGAGCCGCCCTCGCCTGTCACCACCGAGACAATCGGCGTCTTAAGGCCGCTCATCTCCATGAGATTCTGGGCGATGGCCTCGCCCTGACCGCGTTCCTCGGCACCGATGCCGCAAAACGCGCCCGAAGTATCGACCAGGCACAGAACCGGCCGACCAAACTTTTCGGCCTGGCGCATAAGACGACGCGCTTTACGGTAGCCCTCGGGATGCGCCATGCCAAAGTTGCGGCGCATACGCTCTTTGGTCGTGGTGCCGCGCTCGATGGCGATGACCGTTACGGGGCGCCCGTCCTTCCAGCCAATGCCAGCCACCACAGCGGCGTCGTCGCCAAAGTAACGGTCGCCGTGCAGCTCCACAAATCCGTCCAGGCCCAGCGAGATCATCTCGCCCGCCGTGGCGCGATCTGCCGAGCGGGTCTGCTTGACAATCTCGAGCGCGGTTTTTGGTGCGGTCGAGCGCTTGAACAAGTGTCCCAGCTTTTTGCCGCGACGACCCGTATGCACGATCTCATGCGGTGCCCCCAGGCCGGGCGCGTGCCCTTCGTGCAGTGCCAGCAGCTCGCCTACCGTGAGCGCAATCTCGCCACGCGGAACAACGGCATCGCAAAAGCCGTGCTCCAGCAAAAACTCGGAACGCTGGAATCCCTTGGGCAGGCGCTTGTGCATGTTCTGCTCGATCACGCGCGGGCCGGCAAATGCCGTCAGGGCATCGGGCTCGGCCAGGATAATATCGCCCTCCATGGCAAAGCTCGCGGTTACGCCTCCGGTCGTGGGGTCAGTGAGCACCGTGATATACAGGCCGCCCGCCTCGCTATGGCGCCTAACCGCCGCAGAAATCTTGGCCATCTGCATAAGCGATGTCACGCCCTCTTGCATGCGCGCACCGCCCGAAACGGTAAAGCCGACAACTGGCAATCCAAGCTCGGTCGCTCGCTCAAATGTGCGACAGATCTTCTCGCCCACCACGGAACCCATCGAGCCCATCATAAAGTTGGCGTCCATAAAGAAGAGCGCCGTATCGCAACCGCAGATTTTGCCCTTGCCGCACACAACGGCATCGCGCTCGCCCGAACGTTCGCTCACGCTCTTGAGCTTGTCGGCATAGCCGGGAAACGAAAGGAAGTCCTCCGACGCCAGACTGGCATCCCATTCCTCAAACGTGCCCTCGTCAATCGTCATGCGCATGCGGTCGCGCCCGCTCACGCGAAAGTGTTTGCCGCAACGAGGGCAGACCTCGAGGTTGTCGTGCAGGCGTGCCTCATCGATCACGCGGCGGCACTCCGGGCACTTGATAAACACGTGGCGCGCGGGAAACTCGGCGCACGACTCGGTCATCGGTCCCTCGAGGACGTTGACCGTCTTCGCTTTTCTATTCATCAGCATAGAGATGCCCCATCAGATCGGTGTGATACATGCCCGACAAGAACTCGTCGTTTGCCAGCACGTCGAGCTGAAGCTCGCTGTTTTCGCTCACGCCCTCAATCACGAGCTCGCCCAGGGCCGAGCGCATCTTGCGAATGGCGCCGTCACGCGTGGGCGCACACACGATGATCTTGCCAAGCATGGAGTCGTAGTACGGCGGAACTTTCGCACCGGTAAACATGGCGGAATCCCAGCGCACGCGCGGACCACCCGGCACACGCAACGCGGTGACCGTTCCGCATGACGGCAGAAAGTCTGGCGTTTCGGCATTGATGCGGCACTCCATGGCGTGGTTGTGAACCGGCATGTCCTCTTGCTCAAAGGGCAGAGGCTGGCCGGCTGCCACGCGCAGCTGCCACTTGACCAAGTCGGTATCGGTCACAAACTCTGTAACCGGATGCTCCACCTGCAAGCGCGTGTTCATTTCCATAAAGTAGAAATTGCCGTCGTCCGAATACAGGAACTCGATGGTACCGGCTCCTTCGTAGCCGACGGCACGAGCCAGGTCACGTGCCGCCTTGTGCATGCGAGCACGAATGTCGTCGTGTCCGTCGAGGCACGGCGCGGGGCTCTCCTCGATCAGCTTTTGGTTGCGACGCTGCACCGAGCACTCGCGCTCGCCAAGCGAAAACACATGGCCCTGCTTATCGGCCATAATCTGCACCTCGACGTGGTGCGCCGGCGCGACAAACTTCTCCATGTAGCACTCGCCGTCGCCAAAAACGGCCTCACCCTCGGCGCGTGCTTCGATAAACGCCTTTGCCGCATCTTCCACGCGCTCGACCTTGCGAATGCCGCGACCGCCACCACCGGCACGCGCCTTAATAAGCACGGGGCAGCCAATGCGCTCGGCCTCGGCCGTTGCCTCCTCGGGGCTTTTGAGCAAATCGCAGCCCGGAACGATGGGCACGCCCGCCGCGGCAGCCGTTCGACGTGCGGCATCTTTGTCGCCCATGCTGTCGATGACCTCGGCCGAGGGACCGACAAACGCCAGGCCATACTTGTCGCAGTCGCGCACGAAGCTCGCCTTCTCGGAAAAAAAGCCATAGCCGGGATGAATTGCCTTAGCTCCCGACTTTACGGCACAGGTGAGCACGGCATCGTCGTTGAGGTAGCTCTCGGCAAGACGCGGGCCGCCGATGCAATATGCCTCGTCGGCAAGCTGTACGTGCAGCGCGTCCGCATCGGCCGTGGAATAAACGGCGACGGTCTTGATGCCCATATCGCGGCACGCGCGGATAACACGGACCGCGACCTCGCCGCGGTTGGCGATGAGCACTTTGTCGAACATGAAGCCTTCCTTAACTTTCGTGCATGAGTGCAAAAGACATATCGGCGCGGCAGCAAACCTCACCGTTGACGCTCGCAGTACCCGTCGCAAAGCGGAACGGCCCGCGCGCACGCGTGATGGAGCACACTAGATCCACCGTGTCGCCCGGGCGCACCGGACGCTTAAAGCGCACCTTGTCCAGACTCGTGTAGAACGGCGTCGCGCCGCGCGCCTCCTCATCGCCCATCAGCAGCACGCAGCAGTTTTGGGCGAGCATCTCGCACTGGATCACGCCGGGGACCACCGGGTTTCCCGGAAAATGCCCCTGCAAAAAGTATTCGTCGCCCGTAATCGTGATCTTGCCGTGGGCCTCGTCGCCCACCAGCTCGGCTTCGTCGAGCAAAAGCATCGGCTCGCGATGCGGCAACAGTTTCTTGAGCTCTTCTTTGTTCATGGATATCACCTATCCAATCCTCATGAGGCAGCTGCCAAACTCCACGAGGTCGCCGTCGGCCACGCAGATCTCGAGTACCTCGCCATCCGCCTCTGCCGTCACCTCGTTGAGAACCTTCATGGCCTCGATGATGCAAAGGGCCTCGCCAGCCTTGACCTTGGAGCCCACGTGCACAAACGGTTCGTCGCCCGGCGCCGGGGCAGCATAGAAAACGCCGACCATGGGAGCGGTTACCTCGGTGCCCTTAGGCTCCGACGCGGCGGCAGGTGTCTGCGCGGCGGGTTCCGGTGCGGCGGCAGGCATGGCGACAGGAGCCACCGCCGGAGCAGTCACGGCACCCGGCATAGGCATGGGCACGGCAACCGGCTGCGCCGCACTCGCGCGCTCGAGTTCGACCGCGGTGCCATCGGGCTCCTCAACGCGGACGCGCGTGAGGCCACGGTCCTCCATAACATCGGCTATCTCGGCAAGTCTTTTGGAATCCATGCTCTAGCTCCTCGTATATCTACGCAGTGCGATGGCGGCGTTGTGCCCGCCAAAGCCCAGGTTGGTCGAAAGCGCCCAGGTAAGGTCGGCGCGAACCGCGCGATTGGGCGTGTAGTCAAGATCGCAGGCGGGATCGGGCGTGTGGTAGTTAATGGTCGGCGGCACCACGCCCTGCTCGAGCGCCATGGCACAGGCCATGACCTCGATGGCGCCCGTGGCACCGATCATGTGGCCGGTCATCGACTTGGTCGATGAGACATGCGCGGCGCGCGCCGCGTCCTCGCCGAGCGCGCGCTTAATGCCCGCCGTCTCGGACGAATCGTTGAGCTTGGTCGAGGTGCCGTGGGCATTGATGTAGAGACCCTCGGAAGGCTTGACGTCACCCTCGGCAACCGCCAGCGATATCGCGCGGGCAATGCCGGCAGCCTCGGGATCGGGGCTCGTGATGTGATAGGCATCATCGGTGTTGCCGTAACCCACAACCTCGGCATAAATGTGCGCCGCGGGCCTGTGCGTGCTCCATGCTCTCGAGTACCAGCACGCAGGCGCCCTCGCCCATCACAAAGCCGTCGCGGTCTGCATCGAACGGGCGGCAAGCCGTCGCGGGATCGGGGTTGATGGTCAATGCGCGGCAGGACGTAAAGCCCGCAACGGCATCGGGGATAATGGCCGCCTCGGCGCCGCCCGCGAGAATCGCGTCGGCATAGCCGTGCTTGATGGCGCGGAACGCCTCGCCCACGGCATGGGCCGAGGTCGCGCACGCAGTCACCACGGGCAGGGTCGGTCCTTTTGCCTTGTGGCGGATCGCGATATTGCCCGACGCCATGTTGGGAATCATCATCGCAATCATATAGGGCGATGCACGGCGAGGCCCACGGTCGGCAATCGTGTGGACGTTGTCGACGAGTGTCTGCATGCCGCCCACGCCCGAACCCACGTAGACGCCCAGGCGCTCGCGATCGATGGCGCCCTCGACATCAAAGCCCGCATCGTGCATGGCCTCGTCCGACGCTGCCAGGGCAAACTGAACGCAGGGGTCCAGGTGCTTGGCGTCACGCTTGCCAAAGTACTCGTTGCCGTCAAAACCCTTGACCTCGGCCGCCACCTTAACGGCAAACGCATCGGTATCGAAGTGCGTGATCGGACCGATGCCACACGTTCCGGCACACATGGCCGCCCAGGTGGCAAGCGCGGTGTTGCCGAGCGGCGACACGGCACCGATACCGGTGATTGCAACTCTCTGTTCCATCATGGTCTCCTCATCCAAGCCGCTTACCCGGCTTGCTTTCTAC
>URWM01000049.1 GCA_900551655.1 uncultured Collinsella sp. | reverse complement strand
CCTATGCCTTCGTCGGCAGCGTCAGATGTGTATAAGAGACAGACCAGGGCGCTTGTCGCCGTTATCGTTGTGCTGGTGGCAATCATCATCGCCCTGGTCATTTTCTTTGTGATCAAGCCTTTCGACAACGCTGCCACGCAGACGACTGCCGAGGTTACTAAGCTGCACCATGATGTTGACGCTGATGACCTCAAGCCTCTCGGCGACCCCAATAGCCTCTACGACGATGACGATGACGACGAGGACGGCGGCGAAGCGACGCTCTCCGAGCAGAACCTCTACCGTCGCCTGAGCGAATACTACGATCTGCTCGAAGATCTCGATAGCCAGGTCCGTGCCTGCGCAGAGGCGTTCAATGGCAGCTATCTGGCAGAAGATCGCACCGCCCGTCAAAATCTCGCCGACGTCGCCGAGCGCACGGAAGACACCATCGAGCAGTACTACGATATCGTCGAGGACCTGGATGTCCCCATGAGCTCTAAGAACTACAGTTCCTGGAAAGACATCGTTGCCCTGTATGACGACCTGGACAACCGCATCGACGCGATCTGCGATGCTTGGGAGATCAGCCTAAAGTACGCAAAGCCCGCGGACCATAAGGACGAAATCGTGGCGCCGCTGGCACGCGACAACGAGCCGGGAACCAACAGCAACAAGTACCGTCAGGACTTTGAGGACCGCTATCCCGGCGCCAAGCCCGTCGAGGTGAAGTAATCCCAACAACTGATCAAAACTTGCGGTGAAATAGGGATTAATTAGGCCTTTTGCCAGCAAAAACAGTCCCTATTTCACCGCAACTTAGAAGTGGGGCCGGGTGCGCATTTGCATTTGCGCGCCCGGCCCCGCCGTGTCTATATGTGCTCGGTTACTTGTCGGCAGCGGTCTTTTTGGTAGTCGACTTCTTGGCAGTCGTCTTTTTGGCAGTCGTCTTTTTGGCCGTCGTCTTCTTGGCAGCAGTCTTCTTTGCTGCCGTGGTCTTCTTCGCCGTGCTCGCCTTGGTTGTGGTCTTGCGACCGCGGGCGGGCTTCTTCTCCTTGGTCGGGCAGTCCATGTTGACGCAGATACGCCACGGACCGCGCGCCGTGTTGACCACTACGATGGGGGCGCCGCACTCGGGACAGGTCTCGCCCGTCGCCTCGAGCTTGCCACGCGCCGGCAGCGGATAGCTCACGCCGCAGTCATCGTAGTTGGTGCAGCGGATAAAGCGCTTGCCGCTCTTCTCGCTCTTGTGCGCGATCAGGTCGCCATGGCGTCCGGCCTCGGCACACACCTTGCACTCGCCCACTTTAAGGTCGGGCTCGTAGTTGGTGGGGCACGTCGGGTTCACGCAGATCTCGAAAGCCTTCTGGCGGAACGGCTGACACTTAATGCGCGGCGCACCACATTCGGGGCACACGGCCGCCTCGCCCTCGAGCGGGCTCACCTTGACGCCGCTCGGCACCGGATAGGTCACGTCGCAGTCGGGCCAGCCCATGCAGCCAATGAAGCTGCCGCGGGTCTTGGCGCTCGTCTTCATAACCAGGTCCTTGCCGCACTTGGGGCAGGCGCCCACGCGCGCATCGGCCGTGACGGCGTCGCTGATGGCGTCACCGAGCTCCTGCGTATGCTTGAGCAGCTCGTCGAGCACGCCGGCCAGCAGCGCACGCGAGTGCGTCACGACATGCTCTTCGGTGTCCTCGCCGCGCTCGACGCGAGTCATGTCGCCGTCGAGCTCGCTGGTCATATCAGGGCTCGTGATGCGCGGGGCAAACTGCGTCAGCGCGTCGATGATGGCGATGCCCAGCTGGCTCGGCTCCACGGGATCGTTTTTGAGGTAGCGCACGGCGTACAGGCGCTCGATGATACTCGCGCGCGTGGACTTGGTGCCCAGGCCGCGCTTCTCCATCTCCTGCACGAGCTTGCCTTGGCTGTAGCGCGCGGGCGGCTCGGTCTGCTTTGCCTCGAGCTTAATGTCGAACACGTCGACCGTATCGCCCTGCTCAAGCGGCGGCATCTGCTCATCGCGCTTAAGACCGTACGGGTACGCCTCGCGGAAACCCGGGGTCACGAGCACGTCGCCCGAGGCCACGAACGGCTCACCGTTCACGTCGAGCTCGAGCTTGGTGTTCTCGATAGTCGCGGGACCCATGAGCGTCGCCAGGAAGCGACGGGCGATGAGGTCGTAGAGCTTGCGCTGACCGCCATCGAGCGCGGACGGATCGCCCTCGCCCGTGGGGTAGATAGGCGGGTGGTCGGTGGTTTCGACTTTGCCGCGCGTGGGCTTCATGGGACCGGCGAGCACCTTTTTGCACACGGGCGCCAGCGCCGGGTTGATCTTTGCCAGGTCACTCACCACGGCGCCCAAATCGAGCGTCGCGGGATACACGGTGTTGTCGACACGCGGGTAGCTGATGAGGCCCGCCATGTAGAGGGACTCGGCGATGCGCATGGTACGTGCAGGTGAGATGCCCTCGGCCGCGGCGGCAGCCTGCAGCGAGGTCGTCGCAAACGGCGTGGGCGGCTGCTGCTTGCGGGAGCGCTTGGTCACCGCGGCGACGGTTGCCGTCGTAGCGCCGTCAACGTGGCCGTACGCCGTCTCGGCAGCATCTTTGTCGGTAAAACGTGTCGTCTTGTGCGCAATCTTAAAGCGGTCATCCTCGGCAGCACCCTGAGCGGCACCCATGCCGCGAATCTGCCAATAGTCCTCGGGCACAAACGCCATGCGTTCGCGTTCGCGCTCGACCACCAGGGCGAGCGTCGGAGTCTGCACGCGGCCGGCGGAGCGCACGTTGCCAAAGCCGCCAAACTTGGCGAGCGTCAGGTAGCGCGTGAGCACCGCGCCCCAAATGAGGTCGATGTGCTGGCGGCTCTCGCCGGCGTCGGCCAGATTCTGGTCGAGCGAGACAAGATTATCGAAGGCCTGCGTAATCTCGGCCTTGGTAAACGAAGAATACTGGGCGCGGGCAACCGGCAAGTCCGGCGCAACCTCGCGCACCTTGTTGAGGGCGTCCGAACCGATCAGTTCGCCCTCGCGGTCGAAGTCCGTGGCGATAATGACGCTGTCGGACTTCTTGGCAAGGTTCTTGAGCGAGCGGATGAGCTCCTTCTCGGCCGGCAGCTTAATGACGGGCGCCCAAGTGAGGTAAGGCAGGCTCTCGAGCTTCCAGCCCTTGATGGAGATACCGTCGGCAAGAAACGGCTTG
The DNA here is from genome assembly GCA_900551655.1 of uncultured Collinsella sp. Classification (GTDB taxonomy): domain Bacteria; phylum Actinomycetota; class Coriobacteriia; order Coriobacteriales; family Coriobacteriaceae; genus Collinsella. Next base: position 5,245 of record URWM01000049.1, on the reverse strand, counting down.
CGCTTGGTGTCGTAAGGCGGACGAGCCAGGCCATCGGGCATGTCGGCCGGCAGCATCTCGCCGTCCTCAGTAACCGAATACCAGCCCAGCTTTTTATCGAACAGCACGCTGTCGCAAAAATCGGGCGCAAGGATGTGACCGGCAAGGCCGATCGTCACGCACTCCTCGCCCTTCCACTCAAAACGGTAGATGGCGGTGTTGTACACCTTATCCTTTTTGGGTTTACCCGTGGACAGACGCTCGGCGATCTGACGCGCAGCGTCGTTTTTCTCGGCGATGATGAGCTTCAAAAGAGGCTCCTATCTCGTGTCTCTGCGGCTGCGCCCGCGCTCATGGCGGCCGACTTACGCCCTTGCTTGCTCAATCTGCCCGATGAGCCAATCGCACCAGGCATCCATGCCCTCGCCCTTGCGCGCGCTCACGGCAAACCGCGGCGCCTGCGGATTGAGGTCATCGAGTGTCTTAGTATACCTATCCATGTCAAAATCGAAAGCCGGGGCCACGTCGACCTTATTGAGCAGCTGCGCGCCGGCGTACTGGAAGATGCCCGGATACTTGATGGGCTTGTCGTCGCCCTCGGGCACCGAGAGGATCATGATGGACAGATTCTCGCCCAGGTCAAAGTCGACCGGGCAGACCAGGTTGCCCACGTTTTCGATAAAGATGACGTCGATATTCTGAAGGCCCACAGCCTGGTCGAAGGCGTCGACGGCCTCCATGATCATGTTGCCCTCGAGGTGGCACAGGCCGCCCGTGTTGATCTGGATGGCGGGCATGCCGGCTTCCTTCATGGTGATCGCGTCGACGTCCGAGGCGATATCGCCCTCGATGACGGCGCAACGCAGGCCCGCCTTGTCGCGCAGGCGCTCGTTGGTGCCCAGAATCGTAGTGGTCTTACCCGAGCCGGGGCTCGACAGCACATTGATCACATAGGTGCCCGCCTCATTAAATCGCTGACGTAGCTGATCTGCCAGGCGCTCGTTGCGCGACAAGATCGGCGATGTAATATCAATCGTTTTCTCGGCCATACTTAGCGCTCCTTACTTTGGCCCCTTTATACCCCGTTCCCAGGTGGCTGGCGGGCTAATCGTCGGGGGTTTCGATTTCGATACTGGCGATGTCGAGCTCGCGACCGTGCAGCAGGCGCACGTTGGCGCCGCCACACTGGGGACAGCGACAGTGGAAACGGTCGTGGTCGAAAACCTCGCCGCAGTCCAGACACTCGCTTTGTGGATGGACGTCCTCCACGGCAAGCTCGCAGCCGCGCGTGAGCGGGTCCTCGTCGCGAAACGTCTCCCAGGCAAAGTCGAGCGCCTCGCGCACGACCTCGGTCATATCCCCGATACGCAGCGTTACCAAAACGGCGCGCGAGGCCCCCGCCCCACGCGCCGCGCGAATCACTGTATCGAGTATGCCGTTGACAATGCCAACCTCGTGCATACCGATTTACTCCTCGTCGTCCTCATCGTCCGAGAACAGGTCCAGACGACTCACAAACAGGCCCTCCTTGCCCTCGCGCGCGGTAATGACCACGCGAGCGATGGCGAGCGAAATCTCGTAGAGCGAGAGCAGGGCGCCATACATGAGACCCAGCGTAACGGGCGAGCCGTCGGGCGTGATCACAGCCGAACCCACGAGCAGGCCTACGTACACGTAGCGCCAGGCGCTGCGGAAGGCCGCATAGGACACGATGTGGAAAACGGACAGGTAGAAGATGATGAGCGGCAGCTCAAACGCCACACCAAAGCCGATCATAAAGAGCAGCTCCATGTTGACGTAGTTCTCCAGATCGGGCAGCGCCGTAGCGACAGCCGAGGTCTCGCCGATGAGCCACTCAAAGCCCGCCGGGATGATGATGAAGTAGCAGAAGATGGCACCCAAGAAGAACAGCACCGTCGAGGCGAGCACCGTGGGCACAACCCACTTGCGCTCGTTGGGGCGCAGTGCCGGCAGGAAAAATGCCAAGATCTGCCAGATGATCATGGGCGTGCACATGACCACGGCCATCTTGATGGCCAGCGAGAAGCGCAGGCCAAAACCGCCGAGCGTGGTGGTGATGTAGAACTTACCGTCCGGCACAAAGGAGCGGATGGGGTCTTCCAAGATGTCGAGCACCACGGGTGTGGCGAAATACAGCACGATAGCGGCGGCAAACACCGACACGACCACGATGGTCAGGCGGCGGCGAAGCTCTCCCAGGTGATCGAAGAGCGGCATACGCGCAGGTCCGATAGGCATTACTCATCGCCTCCCTTCGGGGCGTCGGCGGCAGCAGCGTCGTCCTCGGCCTCGAGCTCGCGAGCGAGCTGGTCGACGACGGCCTTGCGCTTACGGGGACGACGGGCGTAGAGGTCAGCCGTCGTGGGCTCTGCCGGCTCGGGCTCGGGTTCCGGCTCTGCAGCAGACTCGGGCTCGACGGCATCAGCAGCAACGGCAGGCTCTGCACCCTCGGCCTCCTCGGCAATACCTTCGCCCTCAGCAGCACCCTCGCTTGCGGCCTTCTCGGCAGCAAGACGAGCGCGACGCTCGGCAAAGGTCTCCTTTTTGGCGGGCGCTGCCGTCTCGGCGGCATCCTCGTCCGCATCGGAATCGTCGTCGGTCGCAGCAGCCTTCTTGGGCTTGACCGGGGCCGACGCGGCCTCGCTCACCGGATCGATAATCTCGGACTGAACAACGGCCGTCATCTTTTCCTGCGTCTCGCGGAACTGACGGATGGCACGGCCGATCGTGCGGCCCATCTGCGGGAGCTTATCCGGGCCAAACAGCAAAAAGCCGAAGACCACGATGATCGCGAGCTCACCCTCTCCAATACCAAACACACATACCTCCAAGGCTCGATGTGAGTCGAGCCCGCACCGCGCCATTCGGCCGGAACTCGTCTATTCATTCGGTCAAGTATAGCGCCCGGACGCCAAAACGTCCGAGCGCATCACAAACATATGCCAAACGGCACGCCCTTTTGGGGGCAAAGATTATGCAGCGGTGATCGAAATCTCCTGGTCGACGCCCAGCAGCTGAACCACGCGCATCACCTGGGGCTGCACATTAGTGCAGCTAAAGCGCTTACCGTGGTCGACCGCGTGGTGCGCGGCGCCCACGAGCACGCCAATGCCCGTCGAATCGATGTAGCTCACCTGGGCAAAATCGAGCTCAACGGCCTCAGTGGGTTGCTCGAGCGCCAGGTCGATGGCATTGCGCAGGCTATCGGCGTTAGAGATATCGATCTCACCGGTCACCTTAATGGTGTAGAGCTCTGGCGTGGGGTTGGTGGAAATACCCAAATCCATGTATACGCTCCTTTACGTATCGAAAGTGCGGATAGTACTGGGCGCGGACTTGCGGGGCCCTAGGCGTTAGGCGCGCTCGGCACGAGCAAGCTCGGCAGCGACAAGCTTAACGGCCAGCACCAGCACGTCGAGCGCGGCCTCCAGGTCCTCGACCGTGGGATAGCTCGGCGCGATGCGGATGTTGGTGTCGCGCGGATCCTTGCCATAAGGCCAGGTGGCACCAGCCGGCGTGAGCTTGACGCCCAGGTCGGCACAAAGCGCGGCGACCTTCTGGGCCGAGCCCTCGGGGCCATCGAAACTCACAAAGTAGCCGCCATGGGGATGAGTCCAAGTGGCGCAACCCGTGTTGCCCAAGCCCTCGGTGAGCTTGCGCTCAACGGCCTCAAAGCGCGGGCGCAAGAACTCGGCGTGCTTTTTCATGTGCTCCCTGACCGCCTCGATGGTGGGAAGGAAACGCACGTGGCGCAGCTGGTTGAGCTTGTCGGCGCTGATAAGGCCTGCCTTCAGGCGCTTGGAGAACTCGGCGATGACCGCGGGGCTCGCACCGATAAAGCCGATACCGGCGCCCGGGAAGGTGATCTTGGACGTCGAGGCGAAGGCCACCACGCGATCCTCGGTGCCCGCCGCGCGAGCGAGGTCGAAGATATTGGCGAGCTCGTCGGTCTCGTCGTACAGGTCGTGCACGCAGTAGGCGTTGTCCCAGAAGATGCGGAAATCGGGCGCGGCCGTGGGCATCTCGACCAGGCGACGCACGGTGTCCTCGCTAAAGGTAATGCCCGTGGGGTTGGAATACTTGGGCACGCACCAGATGCCCTTGATGGAATCGTCGGCGGCAACGAGGCGCTCGATTTCGTCCATATCGGGGCCGTTGTCGGTCATCGCGACGGGAACGTTCTCGATGCCCAAGTCGGCGGTGATGCCAAAGTGGCGATCGTAGCCGGGAACCGGGCACAGGAACTTGACCTTCTTGCCGTCGTGCGCTGCCTCGTAAGCCTCCCAGGGCTCGCTGCCGCACGAGCCACAGCGCCAGAACATGCCGGCGATGTCGTGCTCGATCAGCAGGCTCGACGAGCCCAGCACGAGTGTCTGCTCAGCGGGGCAGCCCAGGAACTCCCCTGCCAGCTTGCGTGCCGAGGGAATGCCCTCAAAGCAGCCGTAGTTGGAACAATCGACGTTGCCGTCGTGCAGATCGGCATCGGCATTGAGGATATCGAGCATGGGTCGAGAGATGTCCACCTGGGAGGGCGACGGCTTGCCGCGGGCCATGTCGAGCGCCAGGCCCTTGGCCTTGACCTCGGCGACCTCGGCTTTGAGCGCCTCGATGGCGGCATCGAGTTCGGTGGTTTCCATCTTCTGGTAGATCGTCTGCATGGGTGCGACCTTTCACGAAGCGGTACGTTGCAATTCTTCTAAGTATAGACCGCCACCGTCGCAACGTTATGAAGCCGTGATAGATTAAGTCCATCGCAATGAATTACGAATCGCCGCGCATGCCGGCATGAAGCGCCCAAGGAGGCACTAATGGAGTACGGATCGTTCCAGGCCGAGGAATTCGGCGACCTTCAGCGCCTGGTCGACGGACTGTTTTACGACCGCCACGCCATCGACCGCCTGGATCTGATCGTACAGGCCGAAATCTTGGACCTGGCGCCCGATCTCATGGAAATCGTGAACCTGCTACCGCCCGGCTATTACGACCGCCAGTCACTTTGCGACCAGCTCAACTCCGCCTTGGCCGCCCACGGCTGGGGCGCCATCTACGGCACCGTGGAATAAACCTAGTCATTGGGGACGTTCTTAAACGACTAGGTTAACGCCGATGTTTTGGCAGCGCCAGCGAAAACGACCCTAAGCGAGCAAGGTGACGTGAAATCAAAACCACCCCTAAAAGGGGTGGTTTGCTCTTAGGGCTGTCTCTTATACACATCTCCGAGCCCACGAGACGTAGAGGAATCTCG
>URWM01000048.1 GCA_900551655.1 uncultured Collinsella sp. | reverse complement strand
GGCGCACTTTCTTCCATCAGATAACCCCCGGGATGATGACGAACGCACACAGCGTGCCTGGCTGTTTAGTTCGTCGCGAGTTCCGCACGCAAAGGAAAGCACTTAATGTGCTTTCCGACTTGCGCAGGACTGTAGAGCAGCAAACTTAATATATTTCGCCGCCCCTCTGCCAAGCCCAGGCGACTCCACGCACTTTACCTGCGTAAACAATGTGAGTGAAATATGAATCTCGATGGATACGCCCGCACCCGTGTATACTAAACAGCTGTGTGTAACCAGGGGAGTATTCTGGCTGGACAAAATGCCTGCTTAATAGGGTTGTCAGGTAGTCCGGACGCAATACAAGGCTGGGGAGCACGTCGTGTAAGTAGTGGTCCTCTAGGGGCGTACGCTCGGTGGTGTACGCATTGTCCCAAGACCACGCGAGAGTTGGGATCATATCTTGATCAGCATGATTCTCGGCCGCAAGATTGGCATGACCCAGGTTTGGGACGAGGACGACAACGTCGTTCCCGTCACGGTCATCCAGGCTGGCCCCTGCGCTGTCTCGCAGGTTAAAACTCAGGCAACCGACGGCTATGACGCCGTCCAGATCGGTTTCGGCGACATCAAGGCCAAGAACGTGAACAAGCCCATGGCTGGTCACTTCGCCAAGGCTGGCGTCGAGCCTGTCCGCTTCCTTCGTGAGGTCCGCGTCGAGAACGGCGAGGAGCACAAGGTCGGCGAGGTCGTTACCGTCGCTGATTTCGCTGATGTCGAGAAGGTCGACGTCATCGGTACCTCCAAGGGTAAGGGCTTCCAGGGTCGCATCAAGCGCTGGGGTCAGCGCCGCGGTCCTATGACGCATGGTTCTCACTTCCAGCGTCACCCCGGTTCTATCGGTCAGTGCGCCTATCCTGCGCGCGTCCTCAAGGGCGTCAAGATGGCCGGTCACATGGGTAACGAGCGCGTTACCGTCAAGAACCTTTCCGTTGTCCGCATCGATGCCGAGCAGAACCTCATCTTGGTCAAGGGCGCTGTCCCGGGTGCCAAGAATGGTCTCGTCGCCATCCGTATGGCCTAAGGGCCCAGCCCATTTAGCCCAGCGTCATACCAAGGAGAACACTTAAATGGCAAAGTTTGAAGTAAAGAACAGCGAGGGCAAGAAGGTCGCCGAGGCCGAGCTCGCCGCTGAGGTGTACGGCATCGAGCCGAACATCCACGTTATGCACCACATCGTCAAGTGCCAGATGGCCTCTTGGCGTCAGGGCACCCAGTCCGCTAAGGGCCGCTCTGAGGTTTCCGGTGGCGGCAAGAAGCCTTGGCGTCAGAAGGGCACCGGCCGTGCCCGCCAGGGTTCCATCCGTGCTGCCCAGTGGCGTCACGGTGGCGTTGTCTTCGCCCCCAAGCCCCGTTCCTACGCTAAGCGTATGAACAACAAGGAGGTCAAGCTGGCTATGCGCTCCGCGCTGTCCGCCAAGCTGGCCGATGGCGAGCTCGTGCTCGTCGACGACTACGGCTTCGAGAAGCCTTCCACCAAGGCTGCCGTCGCCATGCTCAAGGCTCTCGGCCTTGAGGGCAAGCGTCTGACCATCATCGTTCGCGATGAGGACGTCAACGCCTACCTGTCGTTCCGCAACATTCCCAAGACGTTCATCATCACTGCCGACGAGGCCAACACCTACGATCTCGTCAACAACAACGCCGTGCTGATGCCCGCCGACATCGCCGCTCACTTCGGGGAGGTGCTTGCATAAATGACCGCCCACGAGATCATCATCCGTCCGATCGTGTCCGAGCGTTCCTTCTCCGGCATGGAGCAGAACAAGTACACGTTCGAGGTCGCCAAGGATGCTAACAAGTATCAGATCAAGGACGCTGTCGAGGAGATCTTCGGCGTCAAGGTCGTTCGCGTGAACACCCTGACGGTCAAGCCCAAGACCAAGCGCGTGCGCTATGTCGCCGGCAAGACCCGTTCTTGGAAGAAGGCCATCGTCACGCTGGCCGAGGGCGACACCATCGAGGTCTTTGGCAACCAGGCCTAAGACTCGCTGCTGTTGAGTGAGCTCATGCCTCCCAAATAGGGGAGGCGAGAGCTCAAGGTTTTGGGCGTATAAAATGGACACGCCCGGAACCGTGTATACGTCCGGTGTCATCGCACCCGAGGCAGAACCTCGAATCCCTGTCTGCGATGGCTAACGGATTCCTATTGAAAGGGATTGTAATGGCTGTAAAGCACCTTAAGCCGACCTCCGCTGGTAGGCGTTGGCAGACGATCTCCGACTTCTCCGAGATCACCTGCACCAAGCCCGAGAAGTCTCTTCTCGAGCCCCTGCCCAAGAAGGCCGGTCGTAACAACAACGGCCGCATCACCACCCGCCACCAGGGCGGCGGCGTGAAGCGTCGTTACCGCGTGATCGACTTCAAGCGCAACAAGGACGGCGTGCCCGCCAAGGTTGCCACGATCGAGTACGATCCGAACCGTTCCGCTCGCATCGCTCTGCTGCACTACGCTGACGGTGAGAAGCGCTACATCCTGGCCCCCAAGGGCCTCGAGGTCGGCCAGACCATCATGTCCGGTTCTGACGCCGACATCAAGCCGGGCAACGCTCTGCCCCTCGCCGACATCCCCGTCGGTACGCTCATCCACGCCGTCGAGTTCCAGCCGGGCAAGGGCGCTGCTATCGCCCGTTCCGCCGGTAACTCCTGCCAGCTGATGGGTAAGGAGGGCAAGTACGCTATCGTTCGTATGCCTTCCTCCGAGATGCGCCGCATCCTCGTTACCTGCCGCGCCACCGTCGGTGAGGTCGGCAACGCCGATCACTCCAACATCGTTATCGGCAAGGCCGGCCGTAAGCGTCACATGAACGTGCGCCCGACCGTCCGCGGTACCGTCATGAACCCTGTCGACCACCCGCACGGCGGTGGCGAGGGCAAGAACCACACCTCTGGTCGTCCCTCCGTTACCCCCTGGGGTAAGCCGACGAAGGGCCTTCGTACGCGCAAGAAGAAGAAGGTCTCGAACCAGCACATCATTCGTCGCCGTAAGAAGTAATTTCGGATACCGAGTTTTAGGAGAAAGCACTTATGAGCAGAAGTCTCAAAAAGGGCCCGTTCGTGGAGACTCGCCTTCTCTCGCGTATCACCGCGATGAACGAGGCTGGCAAGAAGGACGTCGTGAAGACCTGGTCCCGCGCGTCCACCATCTTCCCCGAGATGGTTGGTCACACCATCGCCGTCCACGACGGCCGCAAGCATGTGCCCGTGTATGTTACCGAGTCCATGGTTGGTCACAAGCTCGGCGAGTTCGCGCCGACTCGTACGTTCCGTGGCCACAAGGCCAAATAGGGGGTTAACCGTAAATGGCAACTAAGTCTATTGAAACTGAGGCCACCGAGGTTCGCGCCGTCGCTAAGTACGTGCGTGTTTCCCCCAGCAAGGCCCGCCTGGTGGTCGATCTGATCCGCCGCAAGCCTGTCGCTCAGGCCTTCGACATCCTCCACTTCTGCGACCGCGCCGTCGCCGTGGATGTCGAGAAGGTTCTCCGTTCCGCCGTTGCGAACGCCGAGAACAACAACGGTCTGCGTGCCGACAACCTGGTTGTCGCCGCTGCCTATGTTGACGAGGGTCCGACGCTTAAGCGCATCCGTCCCCGCGCCAAGGGTTCCGCTTCTCGCATTCTGAAGCGTACTTCCCACATCACCGTCGTCGTTGCTCCTCGAAAGGAGGCGTAAAGCTGTATGGGTCAGAAAGTCTACCCCACCGGCTTCCGTCTTGGCATTACCGAGAACTGGCGCTCCCGCTGGTTCGCAGAGAAGGATTACGCTAAGACCCTCGGTAACGATCTCGAGATCCGCAAGTACCTCGAGAAGCGTCTTTCCCGCGCAGCTGTCTCCCGCGTCGAGATCGAGCGCGCTGGCGACAAGGTGAAGGTCATCATCCTCACCGCTCGCCCCGGCGTTGTCATCGGTAAGAAGGGTGCCGAGATCGATACCCTCCGCACCGAGCTCGAGAAGGTCGCTGGCGTCTCCAAGGGCCAGCTCTCCGTCGACGTTGTCGAGATCAAGCGCCCCGAGCTCGACGCCAACCTCGTTGCTCAGTCCATCGCTGAGCAGCTCGAGGGCCGCGTTGCCTTCCGTCGCGCTATGCGCAAGGCTGTCCAGTCCGCCCGCAAGGCCGGCGCTAAGGGTATCCGTATCCAGTGCTCCGGTCGTCTCGGCGGTGCCGAGATGGGCCGTCGTGAGTGGTACCGCGAGGGTCGCGTGCCTCTGCACACCCTCCGTGCCAAGATCGACTACGGCACGGCTGTCGCCAGCACCACCATGGGCGCTTGCGGCGTGAAGGTCTGGATCTACCTGGGCGAGAAGCTCCCGGGCCAGCCTGTTCCCAACCCTGCACTCGAGGGCTCTTCCCGTCCTCGTCGTCGTAACTCCGAGAGGAGGGGTCAGTAGTGCTTGCCCCTAAGCGTATTCTTCACCGCAAGGTGCAGCGTGGCTCCATGAAGGGCCAGGCCAAGGGTAATACCGAGCTGCATTTCGGCGAGTTTGGTATCCAGGCTCTCGAGGCCCATTGGATCACCAACCGTCAGATCGAGGCCGCTCGTATTGCCATGACCCGCTACATGAAGCGTGGCGGTCGTGTCTACATCACGATCTTCCCCGATAAGCCCATCACCAAGAAGCCTGCCGAGACTCGCATGGGTTCTGGTAAGGGTAACCCCGAGGAGTGGGTGGCCGTCGTCAAGCCCGGCCGCATCATGTTCGAGGTCAAGGGCGTGCCCGAGGAGGTCGCTCGCGAGGCTCTGCGTCTTGCACAGCACAAGCTTCCCATCAAGACCAAGATTGTTGCTGCCAAGAACGCTGAGCAGCGCATCGAGAAGGAGATGGCTGAGGAGGCCGCTCTCGAGGCCAAGTGGGCTGCTGAGGACGCCGCCGCCGCCAAGGAGGAGAACTAATGAAGCCCGCAGAGATTCGTGAGCTCTCGGACGCTCAGCTCGTTGAGAAGCTGAAGGAAATGCGCGCCGAGCTCTTTAACCTTCGTTTCCAGATGGCCACCAGCCAGCTGGACAACACCGCTCGCGTCAACACCGTGAAGAAGGACATCGCTCGCGTCCTCACGGAGCAGCGCGCCCGCGAGATCGCAGCGGAGAAGTCCGCTGTCGCCGAGTAGGACCTAAGGAGAGAACATGACTGATTCGCGTAACTCGCGTAAGGTCCGTACGGGTGTCGTTACCTCCGTCTCCGGTGCCAAGACCATTGTTGTCACCATCACCGAGCGCAAGCGTCACCCCAAGTACGGCAAGATGATGACCAGCTCCAAGAAGCTGCACGCTCACGACGAGGAGTGCACGGCTGGCGTGGGCGACACCGTCCGCGTTATGGAGACCCGTCCTATGTCCAAGATGAAGCGTTGGCGCCTCATCGAGGTCGTCGAGCGCGCTAAATAAGCAGTCGCTCTTACGGCTTGTACGTTTCCGAAGATGTGCGTATGCCTGGTTTGCATACCACAGGCCGTCTAAAGGCAGCGCACCTCTCTTCGGTTCTTAGTTCGGAGGAACATCTACCATGATTCAGATGCAAACCATGCTGAACGTCGCCGACAACTCCGGCGCTCGCAAGATTCGCTGCATCAAGGTGCTTGGCGGTTCCAAGCGTCGTTATGCAGGCATCGGCGATGTGTTCATCGGTGCTGTCCAGGAGGCTACCCCTGGCGCCAACGTCAAGAAGAAGGACGTTGTCCGTTGCGTCGTCGTTCGCACCGTTAAGGAGATCCGCCGCAAGGATGGCTCCTACATTCGCTTTGATGAGAACGCCTGCGTTGTCATCAACAACGATGGTTCGCCCGTCGGCACCCGTATCTTCGGGCCCGTCGCTCGCGAGCTTCGTGACAAGAAGTACATGAAGATCGTCTCGCTCGCTCCCGAGACCCTGTAGTTAGGGGAGATATATGTATATCAAGAAGGGCGATAAGGTCCAGGTTCTCTCTGGTAAGGATCGCGGCAAGCAGGGCGTTGTCCTGCGTGCTCTCCCCGCCGAGAACAAGGTCGTTGTCGAGGGCGTTTCGGTCGTCAAGAAGGCCGTCAAGCCCAACGCTGCCAACCAGCAGGGCGGCATCGTTTCGCAGGAGGCTCCCATCGACGCCTCCAACGTCAATCTCGTTTGCCCCGAGTGCGGTAAGGTTACCCGCGTCGGTCACGAGAAGGACGGCAAGAACAAGCTGCGCGTCTGCAAGAAGTGCGGCCACAAGTTCTAAGCTGCCCGCAACAGTTAAGTTGCTAGCAAAGGCCCGGATGCCACGGCACCCGGGCCTTTTTTCTATCCCTACTCATTGGGGACAGACTTAAATGAGTGCTGTTGAAATGCCGGCATCAAACGACTAGTCGTTTGGGACGTTCTTAAACGACTAGTTGATAGGGACGGTCTTTAGATCTGTATATCTGGCCATCTGGGATAGGCTTCAACGAAAGCGGCACCTAGGGACAGTCCTTTGATGTCTGGTGCCCCCGGAGGGGTGAAGTAATACAGCTGGCTCTGTCTTTAGGGCTTTGGTGCTCCGCCCCTATATGTTTCACAAGGATTGTCGCATGCGCATTTACGCGCATAGTCTTGCGCGATGATGCGCATGGCCGCGCAAACATCTGTCAACCATGGCCAAATAATGACCGAAAAGCAAATATACACGCAAATACAAGCAAATGCGCGCTCATTTGTGCGAATATAGGGCTGTTGGAAATGAAGAACTTCCGATGACTCAGGAGGCACATATGGCAGATTCCAAACAGGTTCCGCTCGACTCCGCGGCAGCTGCAAAGGCAGCGTTCGCTTCGGTCCAGGGCAAGCCGTTCCCTAACGACATCTTTACGGCTCCCGAGCTTCGTTGGGCTGTGATCGGGTGCGGCGTAATCGCCAACCAGATGGCCCAGTCTCTTGCTCTTGCCGGCCGCAAGCTTGCGGGCGTCGCTAACCGCACCCTATCCAAGGCTCAAGCTTTTGCCGAGCAGTATGGCATCGAAAAGGTCTATGAATCGGTCGAGGACCTCTATGCCGATCCGAACATCGACGCGATCTATATCACCACCCCGCATAACACGCATATCACCTATCTTCGCGCCGCTCTGGCAGCTGGCAAGCACGTGCTCTGCGAGAAGGCCATTACCCTCAACTCCGCCGAGCTCGACGAGGCGCGTGCCATTGCCGACGAGCATAACGTGGTCCTCATGGACGCCACTACGGTGCTCCACATGCCCCTGTATCAGGAGCTGCGCCGCCGCATGGATGTCGGCGAGTTTGGCCGCATGAACCTCGCCCAACTCAACTTTGGCAGCTATAAGGAGTACGGCGATCTGACCAACCGCTTCTATAACCGCAACCTTGCTGGCGGTGCCATGCTCGACATTGGCGTCTATGCGCTTTCCGTTATGCGCCTGTTTATGGCAAGCCAGCCCGCTGAGGTCGTTTCGCTGGGCAACACCTGTGAGACCGGTGTCGACGTTGCGGGCGGCATCGTCTGCCGTAATGCCGAGCAGCAGCTGGGTGTTGTGAGTCTTACGCTTCACTCCAAGCAGCCCAAGCGCTCGGTCATCAGCTTTGACAAGTGCTATATCGAGGTCAACGAGTATCCGCGCGCCGATCACGCGACCATCGTGTGGACTGCGGACGGCCACCGCGAGGAGGTCCACGCCGGCACCGAAGCTTACGCCCTTTGCTACGAGATGGCCGATCTTGAGAAGGCCGTTGCCGGCGACGACTCCAAGCGCGAGCTACTGGATTATGCTTCTGATGTTATGGAGCTTATGACCAAGCTCCGCGCCGATTGGGGAGTCGTGTACCCCGAGGAGGAGTAAGCGATGCTTGCGGAAGATAGGCTCAACGCGATCGTGTCGATGGTGCAGCAGGCTGGCTCGGTTACTGTGCCAGAGCTTGCCGAGGCCCTGGGCGTGACGGCGTCTACCATTCGGCGCGACCTGCAGACGCTCGACCGAGCGCACCGCATCGCCAAGGTCCACGGTGGGGCGACGAGTCTTGAGCGCGCGCACGTGACGCGCGACCTAACGCTTAATGAGCGCAGCGACCTCCATAACGATGACAAGGAGCGTATCTGCGCCCGTGCGGCGGCGCTTGTGGAGCCTGAGAGCTTTGTATACATCGACTCGGGCTCGACGACGCTCAGGCTCATCGAGCATCTTCCGCACCTTGAAGATGTCACCTATGTGACCGATTCCGTGCTCCATGCTCAGCGCTTTGCTTTGCGCGGCATGCGTACCGTGGTGCTGGGCGGCGAGCTCAAACCCGAGACCGAGGCGCTCGTTGGCCCCGATGCCTTGGCAACCTTAGACCACTACAACTTCAACTGTGGCTTTTGGGGCTCTAACGGCATTGCCGCCGAGCAGGGCTTCACGGCGCCCGATATCGAGGAGGCGCAAGTAAAGCGTATCTCGATGCGCCATACGGCCAAACGTTACGTAATCTCGG
>URWM01000047.1 GCA_900551655.1 uncultured Collinsella sp. | reverse complement strand
AGCCTTCGTCGGCAGCGTCAGATGTGTATAAGAGACAGACCTGGAGCAGATGCGCGCCAAGCGTGCTGCCCAGGAGCGCGATATCGCCCATATGCAGGTCTTCGTCGACAAGTTTCGCTACAAGCCCACCAAGGCCGCCCAGGCTCAGGAGCGTATCCGCAAGATCGAGCACATCAAAAAGGAGCTCGTCATCCTGCCTGAGGGCCACAAGCACATCGACTTTAAGTTCCCCGACCCGCCGCGCTCCGGCGACATGGTCGTGGGGCTCGAGGGCGTCTCCAAGTCCTACGGCAAAAAGCACATCTACAGCGACATCGACCTCAAGCTCTACCGCGGCGAGCACGTGGCGCTCGTCGGCCCCAACGGCGCCGGTAAGTCCACCCTCATGAAGATCCTCGCCGGCCTGGAACCGCCCACCACCGGCACCCGCGACCTGGGCACCAACGTGGGTGTGGCCTACTACGCCCAGCACGCGCTCGAGGGCATGACCGAGTCCAATACCGTCCTGCAAGAGATCGACACCGTCACGCCCAAATGGACCGTGCCGCAGCAGCGCAGCCTGCTGGGCGCCTTCCTGTTTAGCGACAACGATTCCATCGAGAAGCAGGTTCGCGTCCTCTCCGGTGGCGAAAAGGCGCGCCTGGCCCTGGCCAAGATGCTCGTGGCCCCCGAGGCGCTCCTGTGCCTGGACGAGCCCACCAACCACCTGGACATCGACTCGGTGGACATGCTCGAGAACGCCCTGCAAAACTTTCCCGGTACCATCGTGCTGATCAGCCACGACGAGCACCTGGTACGCGCCGTGGCCAACCGCATCATCGACATCCGCGATGGCAAGGTCACGGTCTACGACGGCGACTACGACTACTACCTCTACAAGCGCGAGGACCTCGCGGCCCGCGCCGCCGCCGAGGCAGCAGGGGAGAGCACACCGGCCGCGACCAAGGTAACCAAAGCCAGCGCCGCCCAGGCCGACGCCCCCGCCGCGGCGCCCAAGCCTGCCGAGGGCAAAAAGACCAAGGAGCAAAAGCGCGCCGAGGCTCAGGCCCGCGCCGCGCTCAACAAAAAGCTCAAGGGCGTGCGCAACCAGCTCAAGAAGATCGAGGCCGAGCTCGACAAAAAGCGCGCCCGCTATGACGAGCTTATGGAATTGATGGCGAGCGAAGAGCTTTATGCCGATCAGGACAAGTTCAACGCTGCGCTGGGGGAATATAACGGCCTTAAGCAAGAGCTGCCCAAGCTCGAGGACGAATGGCTGGAGCTTTCCACCCAGATCGAAGAGGAGACCGCGCGTGAACTCTCGTAAGGCCGCCGCCGTGGCGATGAGCATCATCGCCATCGCCTGTCGCATCTGCGGCATTTTTATGAGTGCGATGACTGTGCTGCTGTGCTTTAGCGGCCTCACCGCCAAACTGCAGATCGTGGGCTTTGTCGTTGAGCTTTCGCGCGCACTGCCAAGCGCCATCGCCGGCTACGGTGTCATCACGTCGCCCTTTGGCGGCGTGTTCCGCTTGGATTACGCCATCGTGGCCGTCATCCTGTTTGTGGCCGATTACCTGCTCACGCGCGCCTCGCGCCGCGTCCGCTAGGGGAGCGCCATGTCCAGCAGCTACCTCATGAACCTGCTCGCTAGTGCCGTTGCCGTCATCGTTGGCATCGTGATCCACGAGAGCGCACACGCCGCCGCGGCCTGGGCGCTCGGCGACAAGACGGCCCGTTCGCGCGGCCGTGTCTCACTCAACCCGCTTAACCATATCGACCCGTTCGGTACCGTACTCCTGCCGCTGCTTATGCTCGCCGCCGGTGGCCCGGTGTTTGCCTTTGCCAAGCCCGTGCCGGTCTACCTCAACAACCTTAAGCACCCCAAGCGCGACGAGGTCCTGGTGAGTGCGGCCGGCCCTGCATCGAACATCGCACTCGCATGTCTCGCGGCCGCCCTCATGCATGCAGCGTACGGCAACCTCTACGCCAGCATGTCCTTTGCCATGGCGTCCCAAATCATGAACTTCGGCGCCACCTTTATCGTGGTCAACCTGTCGCTCGCGTTCTTTAACCTCATCCCGATCCCGCCGCTCGACGGCTCGTCGATCATCGTCCCGTTCCTTAAAGGCAAGGCGCTCGTCAACTATTACCGCCTGCAGCAATACGCCATGCCGATCCTTATCATCGTGCTGTACCTGCTGCCCATGTGGACCGGCATCGACGTGATCGGCCGCTATTTCGACGTTACCGTGTATCCGCTGGCGGAGCAGCTGCTCAACTTCGCAATTGCCGGCATCTAAGGTAAACTTACAGGTCGACCGTGCAAAACGGTCGTAACATGCACCCAAACCGCGCCGCGAAGGCGCCGTCAAAGGAGGTCGAAAATGTCGTATCGCGTGTCGACGCAGGTCTACAGCGGACCGTTCGACCTGCTGCTGCAGCTGGTAACCCGCCAAAAAGTTGATATCGGTGCCATCTCGATCAGCGAGGTGGCCGAGCAGTACCTTGCCGAGGTCGAGCGCATCGAGGCGCTGGACCTGGACGTGGCGAGCGACTTTTTGCTGGTCGCGGCAACCCTTTTGGACATCAAGGCCGCCTCTCTGGTGCCGCAGGAGGCCCCACGCAAAGTCGATGACGACGATGACGAGTTCGACGAAGACCTCGAGGAACTCAGCGCGCTCGACGGCGACGCCCTGCGCGAGGTCCTAATCCAGCGTCTGATTGCCTACAAGCAGTTTAAGGGCGCAGCAGCGGCTCTTGGCGCGCGCATGCAGGCCGAGAGCCGCATGCACCCGCGCGTGGCCGGCCCCGACCCCGAGTTCCTGGGCCTTATGCCCGACTACCTGGCCGGCATTACTCTGCGCGGCCTCGCCGTCATCTGTGCCGACCTGGACGGCAAGCGCCAGACCTTCCTGCTGGAGGCCGAGCACGTCGCACCGCATCGCGTGCCGCTCGACCTGACCGTGGCCTCGGTCGACCGCTTTACCATGGCGCATCAAACCTGCACTTTCCGCGAGCTGTTGGACGGCGACGCCACGACCGAGCAGCTCGTCGTCACCTTCCTGGCCATGCTCGAGCTCGCCAAGCGCGGCTCGCTCACGCTGAGCCAAGACGAGATCTTTGGAACCATTCAAATCAACCGCGTCGAGGGCGCCGAGGCCTACGTGCCCGGCGAGGGCCCCGAGCTCACCGAATAGGAGCGGCAACCATGTCAACCCTTTCCACGCTAGAGACAAACAGCCTCAAAGGCGCCCTCGAGGCGTTGCTGCTGGTGTCGAGCGACCCCGTGAGCGCACCCGCGCTGGCAGGTGCGCTGGATATCGCCCCCGGCGAGTGCGCGTCGCTGCTCGCCGAGCTCAAGGTTGAGTACGAGGAGGCCAACCGCGGCTTTCAGCTGCGCGAGGTCGCCGGCGGCTGGCGCCTGTTTACGCACCCCGCCTACCACGATGTGGTCGAGGCTTACGTGCTGAGCTGGGATACGCAAAAGTTGTCGCAAGCGGCGCTCGAAACCCTAGCCGTGATCGCTTACCACCAGCCTGTGACGCGCGAGGTGGTCAAGGGCATCCGCGGCGTCAACTCCGACGGCGTCATCGCGTCGCTCGTGGACAAGGGCCTGGTGCGCGAGCTCGGCCGCGACCCCCAGCGCGGTCAGGCCATCATCTACGGCACGACCAACGCCTTCTTGGAAAAGTTCGGCCTGCGCTCCACCCGCGACCTGCCCGATCTGGAGCAGTTTGCCCCCGACGAGCAGTCGCGCCAGTTTATCCGCGAGCGCCTGAGCGGCCGCAGCATTCAGTCCACGCTCGAGGAGCAGGCCGAGGAACTGGACGAAGAGCGCGAACTGATCGATATCGATGTTGAAGATGTTGAGGCAGTCGAGGACGAGGATACCCTGGTTGTCGACGATACCTCGGAGGACATGCATGACGAGGACTAACGAAGCAGGGGAGACGTGTACCTCACGCGCCGCGGGCGCTACGGCGCCCAAAGGCGACACCCAGCCCGTCTACCCGCACACCATGCGTCTTCAGCGCTTTTTGGCGCGCGCGGGCGTGGCGAGCCGCCGCGGCTCGGAGGACCTGATGACCGACGGCCGCGTGACCGTCAACGGCCAGGTCGCGACCGAGCTGGGCACCAAGGTCGACGTCGACCACGATCATATCGAGGTCGACGGCATGCCCGTCAAGCTCAACCAGGGCGCCGTGTACTTGATGCTCTACAAGCCGACCGGCTACCTCACCACCATGAGCGATCCGCAGGAGCGCCCTTGCGTGGCCGACCTGGTCCCCCGCGACCGCTTTCCGGGGCTCTTCCCGGTGGGACGCCTGGACCGCGACACCACGGGCCTTTTGCTCTTTACCACCGACGGCGACCTGTCACAGGACCTGCTGCACCCCAGCAAGCATGTCTATAAGACCTACCAGGCACTCGTGGACGGCAGTCTGTCCGACCGCGATCTAGAACCGCTCCGCCGTGGCATCGAGCTCGATGACGGCCTGTGCCAGCCGGCAATCTGCCGCGTCATTAACGCGCGCGAGGCTGAAGCTGTGGCTCCGCAAGGCATCAAGCCCGGTACCACCGCCGTGGAGGTCATCATCCGCGAGGGCCGCAAAAACCAGGTTAAGCGCATGCTGAGCAAGATCCACCATCCGGTGATCCGTCTGCACCGCTGTAACTTTGCCGGCCTGGAGCTCAAGGACGTGGCGAAGGGCTCGTGGCGCGAGCTCACCGACCGCGAGGTGCAGATCCTCAAAAGCGGTGGTATCCCGCCCAAGCAGGCCAGCGCCATACGCGGCGGCAAGCCCCAAGACACGCCCGCCAGCCGCACGCGTCACCACGGCAGCCACGGCTCCGCTCCCAAGCGTAACACCTACCGCGAGCGCTACACGGGCTAGGCAACCCGCCAAGCCGCAGCGCCTGCGTCCCATACCAGCACGTCAACCACCGAAAGGAAGCATTGCATGATCGTCGCCATCGACGGCCCCGCCGGTTCCGGCAAGTCCACCATCGCCAAGGAGATCGCCCGACAGCTGGGCTTTAACAAGCTCGACACGGGCGCCATGTATCGCGCCGTCACCTTCGCCGCGCTCGACCGCGGCATCGACCTGGACGACGAGGCGGCCATCGACGCCCTCGCCGAGCAGATCGAAATCCGCTTTACCAACGGCACCGGCGAGGACACGCGCCTTACTATCGACGGTAAGGACGCATCGGTTGCCATCCGCACCCCACAGGTAGACGCCAACGTCTCCAAGGTCTCGGCCTACCCGGGCGTGCGCGCCGCCATGCTCATCCACCAGCGTCGTGCCGCCGAGGACCGCGATATCGTGGCCGAGGGTCGCGACATCGGCACCGTCGTATTCCCCAACGCGCAGGTCAAAGTGTTCCTGACCGCCGACCCGCGCGAGCGCGCCCGTCGCCGCGTGCTGCAGCGCCACCAAAACGACGCCCAGCTGCTCAGCGAAGAGCAGCTCGAAGCCGAGGTCGACGAGACCCTCGACGCCCTTAAGCAGCGCGACAAGCTCGACAGCAGCCGCGAGGTCGCCCCGCTCGTGTCCGCCGAGGACGCCGTGCACGTCGACTCCACCGCCCACACCATCGACGAGGTCGTCTCGATAATCGAGGACCTCATCAACCAAAGGAGGTAGCCCATGCGCCTGTTTAAGCAGACGCCCGAGGACTATTACAACGCCCCCTACGCCGAGTTCCCGGCGCTCATCCGCGGCGCTGTCGTCGTGGTTATGGCCATCCTTTGGGCCTTCTCCAAGCTCATGTGGCGTTGGAAGGTCGAGGACGCCGACCTGCTGTTTGAGCGCCAGGAAGGCCGCGGCAGCGTAGTCATCTGCAACCACACCTCGATGGCCGAGCTCCTGGCCGTGGAGACGGCGCTGTTCTTTGGTGGCCGCCGCATCCGTCCCATCTTTAAGTCCGAGTTTGCCAAGACCAAGATCGTGCGCTGGGCCTTTAGCCGCGTAGGTGGTATTCCTGTCGAGCGCGGCACCGCCGACATGAAGTGCCTGCGCGCCGCCCAGCATGCTCTGCAACGCGGTGAGGATGTCCTAATCTTCCCCGAGGGCACGCGCATCCGCTCGCGCGAGATCAAGCCCGAGGTCCACGGCGGCTTTGCGCTCATCGCCCAGATGGGCAAGGCGCCCGTCAACCCGCTCGCCATCTGCGGCTGGTCCGATATCACGCCTAAGGGCAAAAAGCTCATGCGCCCCAAAAAGTGCTGGATCCGTGCCGGCAAGGCCATCTCGCTATCCGATGCACCGGCCGAGCTCAAGCGCAAGGAGAGCCTGGCATGGTTTGAGTCCGAGGCCATGAACCGCGTCTACGCCATGCGCGACGACCTGTGCGCCGAGCATCCGGGCAGGTTCTAGCCATGGGCGAGGAAGTCATGAACACCGCCGAGGCTGTGCCCGGCAAGGCAGACGCCCCCACCATCGAGATCGCTGCCCACGCCGGCACCTGCTACGGCGTGCAGCGTGCGCTCGATATGGCCCTGGCGGCCGCCCCGCAAGCGGGGGAGAACGCTCAGGTCCACACTCTGGGCCCGCTCATCCATAATCCCATCGTGGTGCGCGAGCTTGCCGAGGCGGGCGTCGGTCTGGCTGAGACCCTTGACGATGCTGCGTCGGGCACCGTGATCATTCGCGCGCACGGTGTGGTGCCGCAGGTCATCGATGCCGCTCGCGAGCGTGGCCTCGACGTGGTCGATGCCACCTGCCCCTACGTGAAAAAGGTCCACGTGGCGGCCGAGCGCCTGGTGCGCGAGGGCTACCGCGTGCTCGTCGTTGGCGAGCCGGGCCACCCCGAGGTTGAGGGCATCCTGGGCCATGCCGGCGATGACGCTCAAGTCGTGAGCTGCGCCGCCGATGCGGACGCGCTGCCGCTCAAGGGCAAGGTTGGGCTCGTCGTGCAGACCACCCAGACCGCGCAGAACCTGGCCGAGGTCGTGGCTGCCATCACGCCGCGCGTGCAGGAACTGCGCGTGATCAACACCATCTGCGCCGCCACGAGTGAGCGTCAACAGGCAGCAGCCACACTTGCCAACCGCTGCGACTGCATGGTCGTCGTGGGCGGAAAGAACTCGGGTAACACCCGCCGTCTGGCGCAGATCTGCGCGGACGCCTGCGAGCGCACGCATCACATCGAGGAAGCGTCCGAGATCCATGCCGCATGGTTTTCCAATGCACGCCACATCGGCATCACCGCCGGCGCTTCCACCCCGCAAGAACACATCGAGCGCGCCGTCGAGCGCATCAAGGAGCTTTGCCGCTAATCATGGACCAGACCGTACCCGCATACGCCGCCGAGGTGGCCGATTACGGGCGCAGCCGCGACCCCGAGCCGGGTGAGGGCGCGCTCGTTAAGAACGTGCGTCCCGAGTCGCCCGCATGGGATGTAGGTATCGAGCCGGGCATGCGCGTGCTCACGGTCAACGGCGAGCAACTCACTGACATGATCGTATGGCTTTGGGAAGCCGACGACGACACTGTCGAGATGGAGGTATTCGACCCGCGCGACAACACCGTCACCCCCGTGGAGCTCGACCGCTTCCCGGGAGAGGACTGGGGCCTTGAGTTCGACGGCCCCATCTTTGACGGCATGCGTACCTGCGTAAACGCCTGCGTGTTCTGCTTTATGACCATGCTGCCCAAGGGCGGTCGCTCCACGCTCTACATCCGCGATGACGACTATCGCCTGAGCTTTTTGCAGGGCAACTTCGTCACGCTCACGAACCTCACCGACGAGGACGTGCAAAACGTCATCCAACGCAACATGAGCCCTATGAACGTGTCGGTCCATGCCGTGAGCCCCGACGTCCGCCGTCGTATGATGGGCCGCAACGCCCAGCGCGGCATGGACGTGCTCGAGGCCATCATGGCCGCCGGCATCGAGATTCACGCGCAGATCGTGTTGTGCCCCGGCATGAACGACGGCGAGGAGCTGGAAAAGACCCTGCGCTACTGCGAGGAACATGAGCAGATCACCAGCCTGGGCATTGTGCCGCTCGGTTTTACCAAGCACCAGAACCGCTTTAGCTGGTCCTATAGCGACAAGCCCGAGCTGGCGCGCGAGACTATCGCCATGATCCGCCCCTTCCAGGACCGCGCCTACGAGCGTTTTGGCCGCCACACCTTCCAGATGAGCGACGAGTTCTATCTGGACGCCGGCATCGAGCCTCCCGAGGCCGATTTCTACGACGGCTACCCACAGTACTACGACGGTATCGGTATGATCCGCTCGTATCTGGACGAGACCGATGACGTGCTGTCCGCCGATGCCGAACGCCTGCGCCGCGTTCGCGAGGCAATCGCCGCCCGTGGCCAGCGTCTGCTGTGCCTCTCGGGCGCCAGCGCACGCGATACCGTGGCCCGCTTCGTGGAGTCTCCACAGGGCCTTTCCGGCACCGTCACGGCCATCAAAAACCGCTACTTCGGCGGCAACGTGGACGTGACCGGCCTCATCGTCGCGAGCGACATCCTGGAGCAGCTGCCGCAAGATCTGTCGGGGGTTATGCTCTTTGTGCCTAAGCTCATGTTCAACGCTGACGGCATGACGCTTGACGAGTATCATCGTGACGATTTACTCGCAAGCCTTACCAGTCGCGGCGCCGAGGTTCATGTGGTGTCGACCATGCCGCATGAGCTGCTCGATACCCTGGAGCACATCCTTGGCATTGTGCCTGCCGACTCTACTAATTCCACTGACCCTGTCTCTTATACACATCTGACGCTGCCGACGAAGGCTTAG
>URWM01000046.1 GCA_900551655.1 uncultured Collinsella sp. | reverse complement strand
CGTCAGATGTGTATAAGAGACAGGTCTATTATCTCGCTCTTTGCCGGCCGTATCGCCGATACCGGCGTCGACCCCATTCCGTTTATGACGGAGTCGGTCAAGAAGGCCGCCGCTAAGCCCAACTGCGAGGTCCTGTGGGCATCCACGCGCGAGCTCATCAACATTTACCAGGCCGAGGCCTGCGGTTGCCAGATCATCACGGTGCCCAACAGCATCCTGGCCAAGCGCAAGAACATCGGCCGTGATCCGTACGAGGTCTCGCTCGACACCGTCCGCGGCTTTGCCAAAGATATCGCGGCACTCGGTTTCCATATCCTGCCGTAACGTGAGCACTGGCTGCTCCGAGGGTTGTTCGCCCCGGCCTTTCCTTTCCTCTATCGCTCACTCGCTTCGCGAGGGTCGCGCCAGGCAAAGGAAAGGCCGGGGCTGCCGACACGAACTTGCCAGTAGGTTGGTGATTGGTTTCCATATCCTGCCGTGGGCAAAGGTACCCCCGCCTGCGCCGTGCAAAATTGAGAGTATTCAGCAAGGTAAAGGCTTTTACCAGCTAGATAAAGCACGGAACAGCCCCCGTTTTGGCTCTGACGACGCTAAAACGGGGGCTGTTTTTGCTTTTTCGCCTCTGAGGGGCATCCGGAACGGCGGAATTTGCAGAATACTCGCGATTTTGCACGTCGCTACCGGGGGGACCCTTGCTTTGGCGGTTTACTTCCCCTGCACCATGGTCAGGGAGATCTTTTTGCGGTCGCGGTCGACCTTCTCTACCCACACCTTTACCGTGTCGCCGACGCGTACCACGTCGCTCGGGTGCTTGACAAAGCGGTTGGCCAGCTTAGAGATATGTACGAGGCCGTCCTGGTGCACGCCCACGTCGACGAACGCGCCAAAGTCGACGACGTTGCGCACCGTGCCCTTGAGCTCCATGCCGGGTTCCAGGTCGTCGATGGAAAGCGCCGAGCGGCTAAAGACCACCTCGGGCGCGTCGTCGCGCGGGTCGCGGCCGGGCTTCTTGAGCTCGTTGACGATGTCGATGAGCGTGAGGGTGCCGCAGTCCAGGCCGCTTGCCAGTGCCGAGATGCTGCCCAGACGGCGCTCAATGTCGGGCACGCCGCCGCGGCTGAGCTCGCTGGCTTTAACGCCGGCGCGTTCCAGGACGGACGTGGCCACCTCGTAGCTCTCGGGGTGGACGCTCGTCGCGTCGAGCGGGTTCTTGCCGCCGCTGATGCGCAGGAAGCCCGCGGCGTTGAGATATGCCTTGGGCCCCAGCTTGGGGACCTTCTTAAGCTGACGGCGATCGGTAAAGGCGCCGTTTTCCTCGCGGTAGGCCACGATATTCTTGGCCACGCTCGGCGTGATGCCCGACACGTATCCCAGCAGGCTCGCGCTTGCGGTGTTCACGTCGACGCCTACGCGGTTGACGACGTCTTCCACCACGTGGCCCAGGGTGCGCGAGAGCTCGGCCTGGTCAAGGTCGTGCTGGTACTGGCCAACGCCGATGGACTGGGGCGGGATCTTGACGAGCTCTGCCAGCGGGTCCTGTAGACGGCGGCCCAGGCTCATGGCGCCACGCACGGTGACGTCCAGATCGGGATACTCCTGGCTGGCGAGCTCGGAGGCGGAGTACACCGATGCGCCGGCCTCGTTGACGATGGTGTATCGCAGTCCGGGTGCCTGCTCGGCAATGAACTCCGAGACGACTTCTTCGGTCTCGCGGCTGGCGGTGCCGTTGCCGATGACGATGGTGTTGACGCTGTCCTTTTTGACGAGGCGGGCGAGCTCGCGCTTGGTGCCGGCGACGTCGTGGCGCGGCTTGGTGGGGTAGACCACGCCGTGGTCGAGCAGCTTGCCGGTCTCGTCCATGACGGCGACCTTGCAGCCGGTGCGGTAGCCCGGGTCGAGCGCGAGTACGCGGGCGCCACGGACGGGGCGTGCCGAGAGCAAGCCCTCGAGATTCTTGGCAAAAACGTTGATGGCCTCGGTCTGGGCGCGAACGGTGAGCTTGGCGCGGGCCTCGCGCTCCAGCGAGGGGGCCATGAGGCGCTTGTAGCCGTCGGCGATGGCGGCATCGAAGACGGGAGCAAACACACCCTGGCGTCGGGGCCAACGGCTGCCGAGGCGTGCCGTGGCGGCGGCGCCGTCGACGTTCACGCGCACGCGGAGCTTGCCCTCGCGCTCACCGCGGTCGATAGCCAGCACGCGGTGGTTGGGTATACGGCGCAGCGGCTCGTCATAGCTGTAGTACGGCTCGTAGGGGGTCTTCTCGGTGGGGTCGGTGGCCTCGACGACGATGTCGGCGGTGTTTTGCGTAAAGGCGCGCAGGTCGGCGACGTTCTCGGGGTCCTCGGCCACCGTCTCGGCCACGATGTCCGCCGCGCCGGCGAGCGCCTTCTCGGGCGTGTCGAAGCCAGCTTCCTCGTTGACGTATGCCGCGGCGGCGTCGAGCGCGCTGCCCTTGGCCGAGGCCTGCATGATAATCATGTTGGCGAGCGGCTCCAGGCCTGCCTCGCGGGCCTTCTGCGCGCGAGTCATGCGCTTTTTGCGGTAGGGCTTGTAGAGGTCCTCGACACGCTGGAGCTGTGTGGCCTCGCGAATCTGCTGCTCGAGCTCGGGCGTGAGCTTGCCCTGGGCGTCGATGAGCAGAATGACGTCCTCTTTGCGCTGTTCAAGATTGCGCAGGTAAGACAGGCGCTCGTCGAGTGTGCGCAGGGCGACGTCGTCCATTCCGCCTGTGGCTTCCTTGCGGTAGCGCGAGATAAAGGGAATGGTGTTGCCCTCGTCGATGAGCTTGACGGCCGCCTCGATGTTGGCGGCCTTAAGGTTGAGCTCGCGGGCGAGCTGGGCGATAAGATCCATGGGACTCCTTGCGTTTAAGGTGCGTTTGCAGCACAGGGCTACCAAGGATACCACCCGTCCCAAAAGACTGTTTTGGGGTTGCGCCACGAAAGGGGCCTATCTACTACGTTTGAACCGTATGGGTCGACCATCCCCCGGTTTTCCGAAAATCGGCAAGCCGTCTACCTGCGGTTTTAATTTCGCGAAATTCGGCATGGTTGAGGGTAATCGGTTAAACGTAGTAGATAGGCCCATTTGGTGGCGAACGAATCAAGCCGAGGTACAAAATAGCCCCCGCCCTAGAAAAATCGTCGGCAAGGTAGCAAAAAGCCCCGCGGGCAGGAGGCTGCTCGCGGGGCAAAGAAGAGGGGCTTGTTGGTGGCGGACCGAAGGGTTCGGCATGGGGTTTCTGCCGCGGCCGCTCTTAAGGCATTACAGCTCGACGAGCTGGCCGGTCTCGGCGGCCTCCTTGATGGCGTTGAGAAGCGTGAGCGTCTTGACGTTATCGGCGGGGGTCACGACGGGCTCGACCTCGCGGCGAACGACCTTCACAAAGTGCTTGAGCTGCATCTTGTGCGGCAGCGCCGGGTCCACGGCCGGGATCTCCATCTGCAGCGGCTTGTGCCAGTTGGAGGCGCCGTCGTAGGAGAACCGGTGCAGGCGGGGCAGCGAAAGGGCGCCCTTAGTGCCGCCGATAAAGTAGGCGTCGGCGTCGAAGGGGCGGTACTGCGGATCCTCGCGAGCGGTGGCCTCCCAGTTCCAGGGGCTGGCGGTGGCGTCAGAGATGGTCATGCTTGCGAGCGCGCCATCGGCAAAACGGACGTTGACCACGGCGGAGTCCTCGGTCTCAAAACCGCGGGCGGCGCTGGACTGCATGCCCTGGACGGCAACGGGCTCGCCCAGCAGGTAGCGGAGCAGGTCGACGTCGTGCACCAGGTTGACCAGGATCGGGCCGGCACCCTTCTTGCGGCGCCACTCGACATCGAAGTACTCGTCGTTCTTATAGATCATGTAGTGGAAGCTCGATACGGTGAGCTTGCCCAGTTCGCCGGACTCGATGATCTCCTTGGCCTTGTTGACGAAGGGGTTGTGGCGACGGTGCTGACCCACGAGCACGGGCACGCCGGCGGTCTCGGCCTCGGCGGCGAAGGCCTGAGCATCCTCGAGGTCGTTGGAGATCGGCTTTTCGACCAGCGGCACGATGTTGCGCTTGATGGCCTCGCGGGCAACGCCCAGATGCAGGTCGTTGGGGGTGGCGATAATGACGGCCTCGGGCTTGACCTCGTCCATCATCTGGGCGGGATCGGTGTAAAACGGCACGCCGGCGGCCTCGGCCGTGGCGCGGGCGCCCTCAAAGGCGTCGGCGATGGCGACGAGCTCGGCCTCGGGCTCCTCGGTGACAAAGCGGATGTGGTTGCGGCCCATGGCGCCGGCGCCGATAACGGCAATGCGGACGGGGTTGAGCTCAGACATTTCGACTCCTTAATACTGGTGGCCGGTGGAATGCGACAAAGGGGCTGTCCCTTTGTCGCATCGGTAAAACTAGGCGGACTTCTTCTTGCTGTCGGAGACCATCATGTAGACGGTGAGCACGACGGCGATGGCGGCGATCACAATGGCGCCGTAGAAGGACTGCTGGTAGGCGGCGCTGCCAGCCTCGGCGTGATACAGCACGGCGGTGATGGGCTGGCTGATCCAGGTGGAAGCGGCATAGCCCAAAAACATGATGCCGTAGTTGACGCCGATGTTGCTGGTACCAAAGGCGCCACCGGTGAGCGGCGGGTAGATGACGAGCAGGGCGCCAAAGCTAAAGCCGAGCAGGGCGAGCGCCACAAAGAACATACTCTGCGTAAAGCTCATCGACATGATGACGAGTGCGACGATGGTGACGACAAGGCTGATGAGCAGCGACTTATAGGCGCCGAGCTTGTCGATGATCTGGCCAAAGGACAGACGACCAACCAGGTTGGCGCAGGTGTTGACGGAGACCACTACACCGCCGAGGGCGACGGCCGCGGCGCTCGTGGGGTCGGCGAAAAGCTGGACGGCGGCGATGGAGGCAACCTTGCCCACGAGCAGGGTGCCCGCGGTGGCGGCAAAGGCGAAGGTGACGATGAGGACCCAGAAGCGCGGGGTCTTAACCATCTCGCCCGGGGTGAGGTCGCCGAAGGTGCCGGCGTGTGCGCCGCCCTTGGGGGCCTCGAAGCCCTCGGGCAGCCAACCGGCCTCGGGGGCCTTCAGGAACAGGGCGGAGGCGGCGATCATCACAAAGAAGATGACGCCGAGCGCCTTAAGGGCGCCAAAGATGCCCAGGCTCGGGATGAGCAGCGAGGCGAGCACCGGGGACAGCACGGCGGGGCCGGCGGTCGAAGCGGCCAGGGTGATGCCGGAGGCGAGACCCTTCTTGTCGATGAACCACTTTTGGCCGGTGGTGAGCGCGGGGTTGTAGCCCAGGCCGTTGCCGATGGCGGCGACGAGCGAGAACCACAGGTAGAACTGCCACGGCTCTGTGACGGTGCCGGACATGAACCAGCCCACGCCGTAGCACACGGCGGCGGCGATCACGACGTTGCGCGGACCGATCTTGTCGGAGATGCGGCCGGCGAAGATGCCCGTCACGGCCATGATGGTCTGGAAGACGGGGAAAGCCCAGGTAAGGGCGCTGGACCACTCGGGGTAGACGGCGAGCAGGTTCTTGCTCACGACGGAATACAGCGCGATGGAGCTGATGAAGAACATGGTGACGCACGCGGCGGAAAGCACGACGGCGCGACCCTTGTTGGAGTTGGTGGAAGCCATTGGACTCTTTCTAATCGATATGGGGGAGGAGCGGGCGTGTCTGCGGGCCTCCCTGTCAGGTTGGTTTACTGGTCGGTCGGCTTGGCGACGCCGGACTCATCGGACCAGAGCTCGACACCCTTGTTCTTAAGGTAGTTGTCGGCATAGGCTCGGCGGCCGCCGGGCTTGGCGGTGAGGTCGCCCATCATGTTGGAGAAGCCGCCGTCGACCTTGATGGCGTCGCCGGTGGTAAAGTCCGAGCGCGTGGACGCCAGGAACATGACGGCGTTGGCGATATCGCTGACCTCGCCGATGCGGCGCGTGGCGATCAGGCGGCTGCGGCTCTTTTCGACCTCGGGGTCGGCGTAGAAGTTGGCCGACATCGGGGTCTTAACGAAGCAGGGCTCGACGCAGTTGGAGCGGACGCCGTAGGGGCCCCACTCGGCGGCGAGCATCTTGGACATCATGTTGACGCCGGCCTTGGTGGAGCTGTACACGCCCGAGAACGTCTCGGGGGAGTGGCTGGCGACGGTCGAGATGTGCACCAGGCGGCCCTGGCCGGCCTTGATCATCTCGCGACCAAAGCGCTGCGAGGTGATGAAGTAACCGGTGAGGTTGACGTTGATGACCTCGTTCCAGTCGGAGAGCGGCAGGTCTTCCATAGCTGCGAAGCGCAGGATGCCGGCGGTGTTGACGAGAACGTCGACGCGACCGAAGTCGGCGATGGTGGCATCGACGGCGGCCTGAACCTCGGTCTCGTCGGTAGCGTTCATCTTGTAGCCCTCGGCGTGGATGCCAAACTCGGCGGCGAGGTCGGCGGCTGCGGCCTTGACCTTTTCCTCGTTCAGATCGAGCAGGACGACGTTGGCGCCGTTGCGGGCGAACTCACGGCAAATCTCGACGCCCATACCGCCGAGTGCGCCGGTCACGGCGCAGACATCGCCCTCGAGCTTAAGCCAATTGCTCATATGAACTTCCCTTCTTGTGCCTCCCGGTGGGTCGCTCCCATTAATCGACCCACGTGGTTTTCGCTGGTTATCGTATGCTTTGCATTTGCGCAGGTGAATTGCATATTTGTTAGAATGGCGTTAACTGTAGGTTTATGCTGTGCGATGCAGGCTATTCTCAATTGAGCGCGTGACCTGCGAAAACAACCCCCTGTGGCACCATGCGGCCACGGGTGCGAAAACGGGAGATTGACGTGTACGATCGACGACTTGAGGCCATATCGGCCGCCGCGGAGCTGGGAAGCTTCTCGCGTGCGGCGGCAAAATTGCGCGTGTCGACTCCGGCGCTCGTCAAGCAGGTATCGGGTTTTGAGGCGGAGTTCGGTATTACGCTGTTTGAGCGCTCGCATTCGGGCGTCAAGGTGACGCCGGCGGGTGCTCTGCTGGTGGACGACGCACGCTCGATCATGCGCCAGTCCGAGGACGCCCTGCGCCGTGCTCGACGTGCGGCGGGTGACGGCGGTGCCGTGCGCCTGGGCGTGTCGATGATGTGCCCGGGGCGCCAAACGCTGTCGATGTGGACGGGCATCCACGATCTGGAGCCGTCGCTGCGATTTGAGATCGTGCCGGTAAGCGACCTCTACGACGAGCGCGAGACCGTCATGCGTAGCTTGGGCCGCGAGGTCGATGTGGTGCAGTCGAGTTTTTCTACCCCACGCTGGGGCGACACCTGCCAAAAGCTCCGCATCGTCAACGTGCCGTTTTATATCGACGTGCCGCGCACGAGCCCGCTGGCGCGCAAGACGCGCATCACGGTTGCCGACCTGGAGGGCATGCGCCTGCGCGTGCTCCGCCACGGCAACGACGCTATGGACAGCCTGCGTATCGATCTTTTGGCAGACGGCGGCGTGGACGTGATCGATGTGGATAGCTTCGAC
This sequence comes from uncultured Collinsella sp., assembly GCA_900551655.1. Lineage (GTDB taxonomy): Bacteria > Actinomycetota > Coriobacteriia > Coriobacteriales > Coriobacteriaceae > Collinsella. Next base: position 1,406 of record URWM01000046.1, on the reverse strand, counting down.
TTTGCGCTCTTTAACGAGGCGGAGGAAAAGGGCGACGCGGTGCTCACCTGCGGCGCATGGTCGGGGGTGCACCCGGCCTTTGTGGGCGTACCGTTCCTGTGCGGCCGCGAGGTGCCGGTCTTTCTGCACTACCCGCTCGAGCCCACCCTCCAAGTCCAAAAATTCGTCAACGCCATGGCCCAACTCCTCAAGTAGCTCACACAAAACGAGGCCCTGGCCAAACGGCCAGGGCCTCACTAACCTTTATTCCGTTTTAAACGACGGGCTGATCACGCGTAGGAGGGTGCCCCGTGGACGGCGGTGTATTTCCTCCGCGCGCAGTTTCGCAGCGCAGCGAGAATGTTTGAGCATGGGATGATATATAGGCGGGTCGGAACGGCCAGCGGACGGTAAATCACTATCTGATATGCGCGGGTTTTCCGCCCCAGTAGAAGCGGCAGAAGGCTCGTTTTCGTTTTTGGGGTTTGCCTACGAGCTCCATGGTGGCGACGGCGATGTCTTCGGCTGCGTGGGGGCGGCGTAGCACTTCGCCGTTGATGAGCAATGCCTTGAGCGACTCCGGGTGATCGTGGAGATGGCGCAACGTCACGATGAGCTCTCGTGCCGTGGTGACGTGCATGCTGGCGCCCATGCCGGTGAGCATAGTGGTGTTGGCCTTTTCCTGGCCATATGACTTGCCCAGCAGGATCATCGGCAGATGCGCGCAGAGGCACTCGGTGACCGTGAGTCCGCCCGATTTGAGGATTGCCAAGTCGCAGCCGTGCATGAGGGCCGCCATGTCGTCGACATAGTCCAACACCGTGACGTTCTCGAGCTTCATGGCATCGAAGAGCGTCTTCAGCCGGGTGGCATACTCCACGTCTTTGCCGGGTAAAAAGACAAAGTGCATGTCTTCGAAGCTGCGCAGGAAGGGGAGGGTGTGGTCCATCGCCGCGCGAAAGCGGACATAAGGCTGAGGCAAGCTAGCACCGGCCATTACCAGCACGACGGTCTTGTCGGTGGGGAGGTTGAACTTGGTTAGCTCTTCCTCGCGATCGTAATCCGTGTCGAATCCGGCGCGAATAGGAATGCCGGTGATGCGAATCTTTGTCTCGGGCACCTTGCGCGGACGCAGCGTTTCGGCCATAAATTCGTTGGCAACACAGAATAGATCGGTGTCCTTGTGGGGCCACCAGCCCTCGACTTCGTAGTCGGTCGGGACGCAGATGACCGGATAGTCGATACCCGTAATTACGCGGGCGCCCACGGCAACGTTGGCTGCCGTGATATGCGTTGCGACCACGGCTATGGGCCTGCGGTTACGAATATATTCGTTGAAGGCAGGAAACATAATTCGCGACCATGCCGTGCCGCCACCCCAGAGAAGATGTCCCGTAAGCGTATATCGCCAGGTCAGGTCGTAAATG